>JADGDK010000081.1 GCA_016744895.1 Campylobacterales bacterium
TTTTTTTATAATGAATTTAATATATGTTCAGCCATTTGAGCTTTTAGTCTATCTTGTGAAAAACTAACCTCTATGCCCAAACTTTCAACTTCTACTTTGATACCAGGATAATCAGTCACTTGATTTGTTAACTTGATATCAGAGTTTAATTTTTGACTAAGATTTGACTCAATATCTTTAATCTCATCGGCAGCCACTTCAAAGTTACTAATCAATAAACCTTCGTATTGATTGTTTTTAAGTGCCATCTGTTTTGATAACTCTTTTACAATAAAAGGAATTTCTGTCAATCTTCCATTAGTACTTAAAAGCTTTATAAAGTTTACAAGTTTAGTATCTGGATTTTCAAATACAGATAAAATGAATTCTTCTTTACTTGCACTTGTAATCTCACTAGAATGCAAAATATTCTTAAATTTTTCACTTCCAAATGCAGGAACTAAAGTTTTTAAACTAGATAGTGTTGTCTCTAATCCAGCACTATCCATACTTTTCATCAAGGCATTAATATATTTTTTTGCTATAACATCACTCATTATGCAACCTTTTTCTTAATAATATTTAAGAAGTCATCATTTTTAAGATCAATTTTTCCACCATCAAACATCTCTTCAATGACATCTTGAACAACACCTCTAGACATTTTTTTCTCTTCAACACTAATACGATCATCATGTGATTTTTGAAGATTTTCAAGATCTTTTTTAAGGTTTTGGGCTACTTTTTCACTAAGTATGTCTGCCTCTTTTTTAGCAGTTTCAATGATATCAACAGCAGTTTCATCCGCGTCTTTTACACTTTGAAGTGCTTGCTCTCTTTCATCTTTTGACTCTTTAAGCTTATCTTGAATAGAAGTTAATCTATCGGCAATTTCATTAGTTCTACCAGTAAAATACTCTTTTATAGGTTTAGCAATGAGATAGTATAAAATACTTGCAAAAATTGCAAAGTTAATAACTCTTGGAACGATATCAGTCTTACCGTCACCTTCAGTTGCACCCGAAGCAAGTAAAACAGCAGGCAATAACAGTAACATGAAGTACTTTAGTTTCAAACGGACTCCTTTTATATGTTTTTTATTTTTGCAGAAATTCCATCTTGATAAGATGATAAATTTGCAGAGATACTATTTTTCAAATTATCTTTATCAACAGAAAGTTGTTCAAGAAATGAAGTATATTGCTTCTCAATCGCTTCTTTGCGATCTTCTAACTTAGCAGATGCACTCTCTTTTGCACTTGTAAGTGCTTCATCACGAATTTTTGCAGCTTCACTTTTTGCAGCTGAAATTTTCTCATTTGCTAAAGCATTTGCTGAATCAATTTCATCTTTGTTTTGATCTGATGATGCTAAATCATCACGAATTGACCCCTCTCTTTTCTCCATAAAAGCCAAAAGTGGCTTATAAAGCATATCATTGAGTAAGTAAATAAGCACCAAAAATAGTGCAACAACAAACAAAAACAGTCCTAAACTAAGGTCTAACATCTGCATCCTTTCCTATATTTTTTAATCGCGCATTGTAAAAATTTTCGTGATTTTATCATAATAATCATAAATTAGAATTAAATTACGCTCCAAGTACCTTTAAAAGCTCAGTAACTTCATCGTCATTTTCAAAATTAATAACTAATTTATTTCCACTTTTTTTAGAAGAAAATCCTAGAGTACTTAACTTATCAATGATATTTTTGATATTTTTAATCTCTTTATTCACTTTTGGTGCTGATGGTTCTCCAGCAGGTGAACCTTTGATACTTTTGATTAAGTCTTCACTATCACGAACACTAAGCTTTTGACCAACAATCGTATCTGCAATCATAACTTCAGTTTTTTCATCCAACCCAACAAGTACTTTTGCATGTCCTTGTGTGATTTTTCCTCTATTTAAAAGATCTTGTGTATAAGGTCTAAGAGAAAGCAGTCTTAATGTATTTGTAATCTGAGATCTACTCTTGTAGATTATATCACTCAACTCTTCTTGAGTAATTTTATATTCATCTATCAATTCTTTATATGATTGAGCAAGCTCTAAAGGGGAAAGATTCTCCCTTTGAATATTTTCAATCAGTGCAAGCTCACGAAGATTTTTTGACTCATAATTGGTGACAATTGCCTCAATCGTCTTCTTATTTGCCAATTTAGTTGCACGGTATCTTCTTTCACCTGCGATAATCATATATCCATCGGCTCTCTCAACAACCACAATAGGCTGTAAAAGTCCATGCTTTAGAATTGAATCAGACAGATCTTTTAAAGCCGTAGGATCAAAATGTTTTCTTGGCTGATGGATATTTGGAACTAATCTATCAAGTTCGATCTCTTTAACAATTGAAGCATCTTCTTCAACATCTTTTCTATAAGCGTCTTCAACATCATCTAAAATGGAGCTAAGTCCACGTCCTAGTCTATTCTTTGCCATATGGTCTCCTCTAACTAGCTAATATTGTTTCTGCTAAATTTTGATACGCTTGTGAACCTATTGACTTTACATCATAAAGAATAATTGGCTTTCCAAAACTAGGTGATTCTGCCAATTTAACATTTCTAGGAATGACTATATAAGATGCCGAGTTTTTATTTTTAAAAAGTTTATTTTGAAAATGTTGCTTAAGATCTGAAAAAACTTGTTTAGAAAGATTATTTTGCGCTGTATACATGGTAGGAAGGAAACCTTTAATGTTCAGCTTTGGATTGATTGTTTTTTTGATAAGTTTTACAGTATTTAAAAGTTGCGCTAATCCCTCAAGAGCATAAAATTCACATTGTATCGGGATAATTACAGAATGTGCAGCACTTAATCCATTTATAGTAATAGGTCCAAGTGCGGGAGGGGAATCTAAGATAATATAATCATACTTATCTTTAATCTCATAAAGTTTCTCTTTCAAGACAAGTTCTTTACCTTTATTATCACGATCATAAAAATCTTTTTCAACACCTACAAGACCAATATTCGCTGGAGCGATATCAAGAAGATCTATATCCGTTGAAAGTATAATATCACTCATCTTTTTACGCCCGATAAGTACATGATAGATATTAAACTCAAAGTCACTTCGTGCAAACCCAAGCCCTGTTGTGGCATTTGCCTGAGGATCTATATCCACAAGCAAAACTCTCTTTTCAGAAACTGCTAATGATGCTGCCAGATTAACAGCTGTAGTAGTCTTTCCGACACCGCCTTTTTGATTTGCAATTGCTATAATTTCACTCATCTTAAACTATAAACCTTTCTTCCATTTAACTCAATTGAACCGTCATTTAGGAGTTTTGCGTTCGCAAGAGAGACTTTCTCTTTGCATACTTCATCGTAGTATAAAAAACGCTGTGATTGTCTAAATTCTATCTTATATTGTCTAAATATCTTCTTCCATAAAATATCTTCTTTTAGTTTTAAAAAAAATGCTTCAATTAATGAAATTTTATCGATATTTATATCAATAGTTTCAAAATTTTCAGGTGCACTTTTGAGATTGACACCCATCGAACAGACCAAAATTTGGTTGTTTAAAATTTTTGTGATAGTTCCCCCAATTTTTTTATCACCAAGATAAAAGTCATTTGGCCACTTAAGAAATACTTTAGAATCATGTTCAGAAAACACCTCTTTTAATAGATACGAAAAATAGATTGACATTGAGGGTTTTGGAAGATCAGAGGGAAGAGCGTTGATATCCATACAAAACGAGAGGAATAGATTACCATTTCCTCCTGTCCAACTGTTATTGCGACTCCCTACTCCAGAAGTTTGAATATCAGCATATAAAGCTACAGGGGCTTTATATATACCACTTTGAATACCCTCTATTAAAACTTTATGAGTAGATGTGGTCTCTTTAAGATAAATTATCTCCAACCCCAAGCCTTTTACCTCTGATATAATCGATCACCGACATCTCTTTTTTTGATGGTGGCTGTACTCTCGTTACTCTAAGTGATCCTGTATTACAACCCAAAACAATACTATCATCTTCGATGTTTAATATCTTACCAACACTGTTTGGACTATTATCATCTTCTACTGAAAGTACTTTTAACTTCAGCCCACTTTTCAAGAATACACCAGGCCAAAAGATAAATGCACGAAATTTTGCTTCACATGATTTTGCATCTATAAGATCCAATAAACCATCTTCTTTACTAATCTTTTTAGCATAACTCGCCTCACTTCCACTCTGAGCTATTGGCTGTATCTGTTCAAAGTTTTTTAGGGTATCAATAGTCAATTTAGCTGCGTGCATTGACAACTGTTCAAAAAGTTCGATAGCGTTGAGTTTTTCAATATTTAGAAATGAAAATCCAAGAATATCACCAGTATCAAGTCCAACATCCATAAGCATTGAAGTGACACCAGAGTATTTTTCTTGATTTTTAATCGCATCTTGGATAGGACTCGCCCCTCGATATGCAGGAAGGATAGATGCATGAAGGTTGATACATGGTGCAATATCCAATATTGCTTTTGGCAATATCTGACCAAATGCTGCCACTACAATGAAATCTGCATCAAAAGCTTTAATCTTATCGATAGATTCTTCACTTTTTAATGTTATTGGCTGATAAACTTCCATATCTATACTATGATCTAAAAGATATTTTTTCGTATCTGGAGGTGTTAAAATCTGCTTTCTTCCTACGGGTTTATCAGGCTGTGTGACAAGTCCCACAACTTCCATATCTTGTTCATGTATCAGTGTTTTTAGAATTTCCGTCGCATAGGAGGGTGTTCCCATAAACAGTACCCTCATGAAGCAGAAGCCTTAAAATGTGTCCCTTTTAAATGCACACCATCAAGTAAAAAGCTTCTTGCATCGGTAAGATCAAACCCACTTGCCATGAACATTTCACGATCTCTCTCTAGTAAAAATTTAGCAGCTTTGAGTTTTGTAGCAATTCCTCCAGTTGCAAAAGCATGATGAGGCGTATGTTCAGCTGCTAACTCTTCATCCGTGATAAAACTGACCTCTTTTCGCATAACAGCATTATCAAATTCTCTAGGATCACAGTCATAAAATCCATCAATATCTGAAAGAATCGCAAGCATATCTGCTTCAAAATGGTACGCTACATGTGCTGACATCTGATCATTGTCACCAAAAACAAGCTCAGAAATATCTGTTGCATCATTTTCATTGATAATTGGGATGACACCATTTTTTAGTAGTGTATCTATCGTACTTTTTGCATTTGCAGTACGTCTTCTCGAATCAAAATCTGATCCCCCAAGCAATACTTGTGCACTCGTCACATCAAATGCAGCCAATTTTTTGGCATAAACACTCATAAGATAGGGTTGCCCTACAGCTGCAATTGCTTGTCTGTTTCCAAGTATGGATTTATCAATTTTCAGTTTTGAATACCCAGCCGCGACAGCTCCAGAAGAGACTAAAATAACTTCATATTGTTGTTTTTTTAAATCAGCCAAGAATGAAACTAAATTTGAAATTCTCTCTCTGGCAAGTCGAGTCTGTTCTGTCAAAACATGACTTCCGACTTTAATTACTATCCGCTTCACTTCTTACCTTTTTTACTGCATCTAATAGTGCAAATTTTAGTGGTTTCACATTGAGTTTACTCATCGAAGAGATAGGTGCTATAAAATATGGTTTATCATGATCATAGTCTACAAATTCGTCAATAGGTTGTACATAAGTTTTATATGTTTCATCAAAATGGTACACGTTTGTATGGCTCTCTTTGTCCAATCCAACATGTGCTATAAAATCCACAATCTTTTGCTCCACATCTTCTTCCAAGATACCATCCACTCGGGTTAAAGCGATCGCAAAATCTCTAGTTTGCATAAGCTCAGAAAAGTTTTTAAGTTCTACTTTTAAAGTATCATACTGTTCTTCTAAAGTACGATAATTTGCCATATCTAACATAAAAAGTAAAAATTTTGTTCGCTCTATATGCTTTAGAAAGTCAAGTCCTAAACCTTTACCTTCACTAGCACCACCGATAATACCCGGAATATCAGCCATAACAAAAGAGGTATAATCATCCACTTGAACCACACCAAGTTTTGGTGTTAATGTCGTAAATTCGTAATTTGCCACTTCTGGAGTTGCATTTGAGAGGATAGAGATTAGTGTTGATTTACCAACATTTGGAAATCCCACAAGCCCAACATCAGCAATAAGCTTCAACTCTAATCGAATGTTTCTCGTGATTCCTGGAAGCCCAGGCTGTGAATAAGCAGGTCGTTGGTTGGTTGAACTTCTAAAGTGCCAATTTCCAAGTCCACCTTTTCCACCATCGAGAAACTTAACCACTTGCCCATCATCTGTAAGATCTAAAATGACTTCATCTGTTTCAGCATCGATGACTTGAGTACCCGGTGGCACACTCACAGTGAGTGACTCACCTTTTTTACCATACTTTTTACGCCCCATACCTGGTACGCCGTTTTTAGCTTTTAAGTTGTGTTTTCCTCGAAATGTCGAAAGCGTATGAGAGTTTTTATCTACTTTAAAAAAGACATCTCCACCACGACCTCCATCTCCACCATCAGGTCCACCTTTTAAGACAAACTTCTCCTGACGAAATGAGACACACCCTGCCCCACCTTTTCCTGAACTTACTGTAAGTTCGACATGATCTATAAACATGATTACCTTTGTGTACTATATATAATTGCGTCGATTATAGCGAAAAGAGGTAAGAGTACTCCAAAACTTAATTTTATAGTTAAAGGCTGTGTAGAAATAATAAGTATTTTACAAGATAAAAAATGAAGTATATGCTGATTGATAAATATCAAACTAAAAGTTTATATTAAGCTTGAAATTATTTTATTTTTTAACTATAATAATTAGCTTATACAGCTTAAAAAACCTGAGGAATAAATGACAAAAAAATATAATCTTATTTCAACTTTAGAAATTATCCAAAGAGATATACAAAAGAAAAAACTTAATGCGTTACTTGTTGGTCTCTTCTCTTTATTTATTGCAATAAGTTTTATACCATTTTTACTATGGATTATTATAACATTTTTACAATTTTCTGATTTACCAATTATTGACCATCAATTCATACGTCATGGATGGAATTCTGATTTATATTTAATTTCTTTTAATCTAATTTTAATTTTCTATTTTTCTTTTACGATCAAAAAACCTATATATGAGAATGAAAGTTATAAAACAAATTTTTATTTTTCACTATTCTTTTTATTAATAAGTATTTTTCTCTCTTTTTTATCAAGCTATAATGAAAACTCTACATTGTTTGTTTTGCTTTACATACTCTTTTTCATAATTACACTTTTTTTTATTTCAAAAACATTTTTTTATAAAAAGCATAATCAATTCTTTTATGAAAATGAAGATGACTATATGGGAATATACAAAGGAGTTATTGATGATCCTTTTACAATAAGAGATGATTTAAATCGAGCTAAATTAAGCTTAAATGGTATTTCTGCTAGTTTTAGTTTTCTACTTTTCATTTTTGAACAAGCCGTAACAAGAATAACATTTTTTTACTCCATTTATATGACAAATAAAGCAATAGAAAGTGCTGAATTATTTAATTATTTATTAGAAAATAATTTAGAATCAAAAAATCTTGATAAATATTTTAGTCATTACGCTAAAAATATTCTTGAAACTATTGAATATGTCATATTTGATGAAACCATTATTTTTTTAGAAAAAGGAAAAATAAGAGAGCTAGAAATTAAATAATGCTAACAAAACCAAAAAGACTTACCTAAAGGAATCCAAATCAAAAAAACTACACTATTTTTACTTATATTTACGCTCACCTTATTTGCCAAAGATCCAGTAAAGCTTGAAGTAGTATGTTCTGAGGAAAAATCTTTGAGTATCATAATCAATAGTAAAAAACTCAACCTCTCAGAGGATGCTGTCATTGACAATTTAGGAGGTTATGTTGATATCTATGAAAATAGTTTTTATCTCAAAACTTCTGATAAAGTCTACACTATCCATGGTAGTGTCATCAATCTTGGATATACCCATCAATTCGTTTGGGAAGATAAAAATGATGCAAAGTCTATTACATTAAAAGAGATCTATAGTCTCCAAGAGGAGCAAAATTTAAAGTTTATTCAAAAAATACATCTTGAAAAAGAGGATAAAATAGTCAAAAATATCCTCAATGTATACTTTGATGTTAAAAAATTTAAGCTAGCGTATCAACGCTGTCAATAGCATTTTAATATACCCTAGCTTTTGCCTATGCTGCAATATTTAGTACATTTCCACCAAGGCTTTGAATCGTCGCATCAATTTTTTCGAGTGTTAATGCCTGAGTCTCATATGCGATGTCAGGCAATTTTCCACCCCACATTTTTTCAGCCTCTTCAAATCCTTTAATGATACCTTCACGACCTGCTTGAAACATGTCTAAATCATTTCCAGCTCCAGCTATTACAAAGTCAGCTCCACGTGAAGCTGTATTTTCAACTGAGAAAAAACCACCATCTTCTAGCAATGCACCTGCCTCACTAGGGTTTAATTCTAAAATTGGCTTACCTTCATATCCCATGTCCTGAAGAGACATCATTCCTTCATTTTCTATCCCCATCAAAAAATTATGTATCTCTTGAGAGTTGCCTGCCATATCAAACAATGCACTTTGAGCAGAAGCGTTACTTCCTGAAACTTCACTACTTTGAAATGAGTAAGCAACAAAACGAGCATTTAATGATAAATCTTGTTTTATAGTTTCCATTTCTGAACTCATCTCATTCTTTGAGCTTAAATTCATAGATTGGTATTGTGTTTGTGCTTGATTGATTTGTGTTTGACTTACTTGCATAATTAGCTCCTTTATTTTGGAATCAGCTTTATCTATATATCGTCAATTATGAAGAATAAAAACCCTTTTGTGCTAAAATAAAATTCTTTTTCTGCTAAAACTACCTTGTCTAAGGCCATTAAATAGTGATATAGTACAGTTATGAAAAAACTTATACATCCAATCACCGTAGCCCTCTTTGTTATCATTTTTGTATTATCACTTCCATTTATATTGCCTAAAAAACAGATTATAAAGTATAGTGACGATGAGTTGAGAAAAGCAGCCCTTTCTACAAACATGCTTGCTGTACCCAAAACATATGAAGCACTTTTAAAAGTGATAGACAATCCAGAAAATCCAATGTCTGCCCAAAAAATTGCTCTTGGGCGTAAACTCTTTTTTGATCCACTTCTTTCAAGACATAAAGATATTAGTTGTGCTTCATGTCATATACTAGAAGAAGGTGGTGATGACAATCTCCCTACCGCCATTGGAGATGAAGGAAAAGCAAATCCATCTCATCTAAATGCTCCAACAGTTTTAAATGCAGCACTTGCAAAACGTCAATTTTGGGATGGAAATGCAAAAGATGTAGAAGAACAAGCTGGTGGTCCTATACAAGCACATTTTGAGATGAACATGACTCCTGTCGAGATAGAAGAGAGATTAAAAAACACTCCTGAGTATGTGACAAAGTTTGAGAAAGTATTTGACAAAATAAGCTTTGAAAATGTACGAAAAGCGATAGGTGCTTATGAGCGAACTCTATTAACTTATGGAGCTTATGATAAGTTTTTGGATGGTGATAATAACGCGATCAATGAAAAAGCAAAAAAAGGGATGACTATATTTCTTACAAAAGGATGCAAAGGGTGTCATACAGGAATGAGTGTAGGTGGACAGAGTTTGCAAAAATTTCCATTAAGACCTGATGCAAGAATTCATGATTTCAGACCAAACCTTGAAATCAATCCAGATCTAAAGATCATCGATAAAAGATTTCCTTTTGAAAATAGAGGTGGTTTTTTAGGAAAAGATGGCAACCAAATTTTTAGAGTTCCTATTCTTCGAAATATCACTAAAACTTCACCATACTTTCATAATGGATCGATCAAAGATATTGAAGACGCAGTGACAATTATGGGCAGACATCAACTCGGTCTCAATTTTACAAAAGAGGAGATTGAGGAAATTGTAGAGTTTTTAAAGACTCTAGAAGGTGAACTTGTTGATTATAAAATTGTTGATTAGAGTTTAAAGACCTTTTTCATTTTAGTGAAAATTCTCTTTTGCTCTTTCTCTTTTTTTATCACAAGTCTTTCAACTCTCAAGCTCAACCCTTTCAGATGAGTAGGTTTAAAATCAAATGTTTTATTCTTTTTCATCTGTTTAAAAACTTCTCCAACTCTTTAATTGATTTTTCATTTTTGATCCTAAACTTTATCTCAATTCTACGAGAAGCATCTTTATCCTCTGCTCCATTATCAGTATATATCAAATCTGAATAAGAGCGTCCTGTCGCAGAAATATAACGACTATAAAGTTCTCTATTTGCAAAGTCACTTTGATATAAAAACTTCATCACCTCTAACGCTCTTTTTTGAGAAAGTGCTAAGTTATAGAGGTAACTTCCGTCCGTATCTGTATACCCTACAATCTGGATATTATCAATATGATCTCGTATATTTTCATCAAACAAAAGGGTATGGATATATTTTTTCAAAATACCACTTAACTCATTTTTAGCACCAGCTTTGAGTTTGTATTGACCTTGGTTAAACAAAATATTTGAAGAGAAACGAATAGCTCCACTTTTTGGATCTATCTGTATAGAATTTCCAAGTCTCTTTTTGAGTTTTGAAACCACTTTGATTCTGATACCTGTTAAGTTTTTGATCTTGACTTTTGTGATATTTAACTCATCCACAAGAACTTGATGTGCCCTGCTTTGCTCTAAAAGCTTTTCACTAAGTGCAACAATCTCTTCATCTCTTAAGAGTAAAATATTTCTATTTTGTGTTAAATTTGATTCCATAGAAACCACTTGATCCTGCATCGAAGTTGTATCACGTTCATAATCCAAAATCAAATCTTTTAACTTGGAAAGATCCGTATCTTTCATTTGTAACTCATCGGCTAAATTGTTTTTTTCACGCTGATTTTGTGCTAATTTACTAATGTTTTCTTGAAGCCGTATCTTTAAAAGTTGAAGTTTTTTATTTTTATCACTAAGGGCATGCTCACTAAGTCCTAGTGCATCTCTTTTTTGAGCCAAATCCTGCTGAACATAGATATAACGTACAACAATCGCACCAACCAACAAAACAAAAACAAACAGTAATCCTGCCATTAAATCTGCATAAGAGATCCAAAAGTTTTGTTCTTCTTGGTTTTTTTTATCGTTTCTAAACATGGTTATCTAAATCTTTTAATTTTGCAATTTGCCTAATTATTTTTGCACTTTCTCTATCGATAAGCTCAAGAGAGAGTTTTAATTTATCCGCATATTTTTCATCAAAATCATTTAAATGTTTGTTAAATGAATATCCTACTTTAGCACTTTCACTTCTCATGATCTCAAGATTTTGTTTCACACCAAGATAAAGTTCTTTTACATTTTCAGCACTTAAATTTTCAAGGGAGTGATTTAGCTTTTTTACATTTTCATTTAAGTTATCTGAGAGATTTTCAAACTTATTTTCTTTATAGGATAACTCTTTTTGAACCACACTTAAAATTTTACTGTTTTCTTGTAGGTGGTTGGTAAAGTCCTGCATCCTAAGTGCGATGTTTTCGTAAGACTCAAAGTGCTGTTCACTGATCTGCATACTCTTTTCACCAATTTTCATTACTTCATTAAAATGTGAAGATGCTTTTTGCAATGCATTTTGTTCAAGATGAATAATATTATCAAAAAGGTCAAGTCTTTGTTGCAGTGTCTCTTGCATGTTGTTAATAAATTCATTTGAAGATATTTTTTCAAAAACAGAGTTAAGTTTTTCAAAGTTTTTCATACTCTCTTTAAAATGAATTTGCTCAATCTCTTCTTTAGTCCAAAAACGATGTCGGACATTCTCTTTGATCACACTTATGTTTTTCTCAAAAGAACTCATACCTGTCTTTTCAAAGTATATCCACCAAAGTGAGAGAAAGATACCATAGATAGAAACATAAAACGCCGTCCCAACACCACCCAAAAGAAGTGAAATCTCTTTCTCCAAAAGTGCAGAATCCTGCGAAGAAAAATCAGGCATCGTGATAGCAATGGATATAAATGTTCCCAAAATACCAAGCGTAGGAAAGATACTAGCAGCTACAGAAGAGAAGTTGTCATTACGAAGTGATGCTGTAAAGTCTTTGAAAAATGTCTCGATAGGAGCATTTGCTTTGGTAAGATCACCGATAGTCAAACTGTTGTTTTGAATATACCAACTCATCACATCATGCATCTCTTTATGTCGTCTTTTGAATTTACAAGCAGCATAATGGGCATTGTGTTTCATAAAAAAAAGATATATGATAAAGATCATACCAATCATCACAACACTATGTACTTCAACCTTAAGAGGTATCATTCCTAAAAATCCAGCGATTACCCCTAAAAATATAAAAAAAGGAAACGTAAAAAGCGAAACTAATTTAAAAAAACAAGTGCCCTGTTTCTGAGTATCGATATGAAAATCTACAATTTCATCTTCGTTTTTAACCATAGTTACTCCTTGATGCGAGATTATAGCATCTTAGAATAGACTTTTTGCATAACATTTAAAGTATCAGATGATTGTCAGCATAAATTAATAATAAGTGATGTTTTTTAGTATAGAGACACACCCCTAAAAAATAGCCCTTATTATGTGATGCAAGTAATGGAATGAACTACCCCGCTGCAAGCAACGGGGTATCATCGAATGTTTTAGCATTCCACTAAAGGTCAAATTTGAGGTGACCTGAATGCACCTTTGTATATTTTTTTCCTTGACTCTTGACATAATCCCGAATCACTTCTTCACTGGCATATTG
>JADGDK010000082.1 GCA_016744895.1 Campylobacterales bacterium
AAAGAGCGTGATGAAGCAATTAAAGTTACTTTAGAAATGAAAAAAAATAATGCAAATCTTGAAGCTAAAATATCTCAAATAGACCAAAACACAAATGCAAAAATCGAAGACCTGCAATTGACTAAAGAACAGACTGAAAGAGCACTAGAAGACAGCAAAAGAGAACTTGATGATCTGACAAACAAAGTAGCACACTTAAATGATGATCTTAAAAGAGAAAAAGAATCTTTTACAAATTTTAAAATAGAGCAAAAACAAATTCAAGTAAATTTAAAAGAAAAACTGACAGCAGCTGCATCTGAACTCACAGATGTAAAGAGCTTAACTTCTGATAGAGATGGTAAGATTAATAGACTAGTACATGACAGAGATGATGCAATCAAAGTTACACTAGAGATGAAAAAAGCCAATGCAGATTTAGAAGCACAAAAATTAGAATTAGATAAAAAAATCCAAACACTTATACAAACTCAAAATAACAATGAATCCTTATCCAAAGATAAAATTGCAGCTGCAGCTGCAGCACTTTTAGCAGCACAACAATTGACTGCAGATAGAGATACTAATATTGAAACACTTATCAACGAGAGGGATGAAGCAATCAAAGTTACACTAGAGATGAAAAAAACTGCTGAAGACTTTGAAGCTCAAAAATTAGAATTAGATGGAAAAATCCAAACACTTATGCAATCACAAAGCGATAATGAATCAACTCTAAATGAAAAAATTACAACATCTAACTCAAAGTTAGAAGAGGCTCAAAAAATTGTATTAGATAAAGATACAGAAATAGCATCTCTTCTTGCAGAACGTGATGACGCAATCAAAGTTACTCTAGAGATGAAAAAGGCTAATACAGATTTAGAAGCTCAAAAATCAGAATTAAATGGAAAAATCCAAACACTGTTACAAACACAAAGTAAACATGAGTCTTCGTTAAAAGACAAAATAACTGCTGCAGCTACAGCAGTAGAACAACTAACTTCTGATAAAGATACTCAAATATCAAAACTGATTAAAGAAAGAGATGAAGCAATTAAAGTTACATTAGAGATGAAAAGAGCTAGCGCAGACTTAGAATCTCAAAAATCAGAATTAGATGGAAAAATTCAAACACTTATGCAGACTGAAAGTGAAAATAAATCTTCAGCAAAAGAGAAAATTGCTAACTTAGCAACTCTAATTACTAAAGCAGAACAATTAGCTTTAGCTAAAGATGAAGATGTAGCAAAACTTATCAAAGAAAGAGATTCAGCAATTCAAGTTTCAATAGGGATGAAAAAAGAGTATGAAGCCCAAAAAATAGATTTAGATAAACAGATAGCAACGTTGATGCAAGAAAAAACTCAAAATAAATCACTTTCAAATGAAAAGATAAGTAAATTAGCAGTACTTCTAGAAGAAGCAGAAAAAGCAATTGTTGAACATGATACGGATATAGAAAGACTGACTAAAGAGAGAGATGCAGCAATCCAAGTTACAGTAGGAATGCAAAAGAAATTAGAAGATAGTGCACAAAAAATAAAACAAGAGAAATTAGAAAGTGCTCAGAATGCAAAAAAACTTGTAATTGATAATATTGTAAATACTTTTAAACTCTCAAAAGTCGAGTTTAAAACAGGTAGTGCAATATTAACTAAAAAAAGTACTATATTGTTAGATAAAGTTGCTGATATTATGAAAGCACATTCTGAATACAATTATAAAGTGCAAGGGCATACAGATTCTCAAGGAAAAAAAGAATTTAACCTACGCCTTAGTGAAGATCGTGCTAAAAGTGTAAAAGATTATCTTATCTCAAAAGGTGTTTCTGATAATCAATTAAGTTCTGAAGGTTTTGGATCTTTGATACCTATCGCAGATAATACAACAGCTGAAGGAAGATTAAAAAATCGTAGAGTTGTCTTTGAAATTGTAGATTAAAGATGTAATACCACTCATATATGAGTGGTATTACTAAACTATTACTTCATTCTTTTTTGCAAATATAACACAATTTCGCCCACTATTTTTTGCTTTATATAAAGCTTCATCTACACGAATAAAAGCATTTTTTCGACTATCTTTTGAGTTAATCAATGTAACACCCACTGAAGTTGTAATTTGAGGAATTTTTACTTCAACATTATTCTCCACTATTGCTCTTATTTTTTCAGCTATTGTCATAACCCCATCCAAATCAGTTTGTGGCAGGAGTATCACAAACTCTTCTCCTCCCCATCTTGCAAAAGTATCTTGTATTCGAATATTCTCTTTTACAATTTTGGCAAAGTTTATCAATACATGATCACCGATATCATGCCCATAGGTATCATTAACTTTTTTAAAATAATCAATATCAAGAATAATTAAAGCAAGATCTGTACCATACCTCTTTTTTCTATTTAACTCATAATCAAAAACTTCACTAAATTTTTGCCTATTATAAATGTTGGTTAAAGAGTCAAAAGTTGCTAATTTTTCATACCTTTTAGACTCTATTTTAATCTCTGTAATGTCAGCAAAACTTATGACATATTTGTAGGTTTCCTCTTTATACTCTTTGATATTGATAGAAAAAGATCTTGGTTCAAAATTACGATTCATAATTGTAACTATTTTTTGTACACTTTTCTGCTCTTGCACATACTCTATCCAATTTTCACCCTCTTTAAGCAGGCGCAAACTAAAATAATCTTCATGATCTAAGAACTTTTCACATATACAATCATAGTCTTGTGAAAATGCTTCAATACTTTTGTAGTCAAAAAAGTTTAAAAAGGTATCATTTCCCAAATTTATCTTTTTTCCATCAGTCACAATCACCATATTGTCTGTTGAATCAAGTATAGCGTGGAGTTTTTTTGATTTAAGTGTCAGTATTTTATGCATTTCAAAAATTTGTTTTGCAATTTTAAGTGCAAAAACTAATGAAAGAAATAGTGTGATAATAATAAGTATCAACTCCATATAGTTATACTGTTTTTTCTTTGATGCTATCTCAAATCTAATCTCATTTAACTTTGACTCCGCACCTAAAATAACTTCATTGATATCGTTATGGATTTTATTAAAAAAAGAGGGCATTGATTTGTTAATTTTTTTTATTGTTTTCATTGTTTTAAGAAGCTGAAAATTTTTCTCTTTCATATACTTATTTTTATCATATAGTACTATTGAAAGTTCATCAACAATTTTCAAAAATTCTGCAAGTTTTGATTGAATAGCCTTTTTACTGATAAAGATACTATCTTCTACACTACCAGCAATATAATTGATCTGTATGAGATTTGAAGCAATATCACGCTCTAATACACCACCCTTGTCTAAAATATTTAGAGACTTATTGATACTTAAAATATTACTTTGAATATCTTCATAAAAAAACTTTATACCATTTTCATCACTTGTTCCTGCTGACATTTCAAAGAAACTCGATCTAATTTTTGCAATGTCTTCTATAATGAATCCACTTATTTTTATCTTTGATTCTTGGTTTTTAGTTTTTTTATCTAAATTAGCGACTAAATTTAAAAAGTACATATGCGTCAATATAAGGACTAAAAAACTTATAGCAAAAAGCCCAAATAAAGATATAATATATTTTAATGTGCTCTTATCTTTGACTTTACTCATAAGTTAATCCCAAAAGCTTTTATCGTTTGTATTGATATTACATCCAAATAATATTAACAATAGAAATAACCATATTCTCTTCATATAAAACTTTCTAATATTATTGTATATTAAGATATATCGGTAAATAAAATTATTTTTTAAATTCAGTCATATAAGTTCTATACAACAGTGGTACCCAGTTTTGCTGTAATTGCAGATTCTTACGCTCTTGGATAGTAACTTGCTTAAAAAACAGTTTCCATAGTTTTTGAAATTTTGCTTCATTTTCAGAACGTTTAGGGATCTCAAAATCTGCTACTTTATGTACCCCTCCATGCTCTTTTGTCTTCACATATGCCAACTCTCTTTGTATATCATGAATGATAAAAGTACACCCATCAAGTCGTTTTACAAAATGTTTTCCTAAATATGGCAAGATATTAAACTTTCCCTCAATTTGAGCATAAAGGGATCCATCTTCTAGCTCTTCAAAACGCACAAAGCCATACATCTTATGAACATGTCTAAAATACTCATGTTCTAATTTTTCTAAATAAAAGATTGAAGGATGGTTGATATCATATAGTTTTTTTGGCTCTTTGAACCCTATAAGGATAAAGTCATAAAGTGCTTTTTCAAATGCCCTACTATCACATAAAAAAATATGAAAGATTTTATTGTAATGGCAACTCTCAAACTTTTGTTTTAAGCCATCAAGCACTTTTTGAGCGTGTAAAGAGTCTGTCGTAATTTCTATAACCTCATCCAAAAGTGAAACCTCTTGTAAGTTTTTGATAATTTTAAAAGCAGGTTTTTTAGCATAATAACTATGATAAACCACACTTAAAAAACCCTCAAAACTCCCATCATAAAGATAGACGCTCATAATACACCAGTTGCAGCAGGCAGATAGGTATCAAAAAGAGAGGGTTGATAAAATCCTTTTTTTACAGGTTTGGTCAATGCTCTTTTGATATACTCTGGATAAAACTGTTTTTCACCAAAATACTTTCCTCTTATCGTGATAAAATATTTTGCACGCTTCAAAGAGATCCCTAACTTTTTAAGATTTTCAAAACTAAGCGCTTGAAAACGTCTCGCTTTTAAAATCTTTTGTGCACCTCGTATCCCAATACCCGGAATCCGAATCAAAAAATCCCTATCTACGTGGTTTACCTCAACAGGAAAAAGCTCCAAATGCTCTAATGCCCAGATCATTTTAGGATCAAAATCCAAATCAAGATTTGCACGTGTATCTAGTATCTCCCCATATGTAAACCCATAAAATCTCAAAAGCCAATCTGCTTGGTAAAGCCTATGTTCTCTTACCGTAGGTGGGGCAGTGGTAATTGCAGGAAGATTTTTATCATCATTTGTTGGGATATACGCAGAATAATAAACCCGTTTTAAAAATGCTTTGTCATAGAGATTTGAAGAGAGTTTTAAAATATCAAAATCACTCTCAGGAGTTGCACCAATGATCAGTTGTGTACTCATAGGAATTGGCTTTTTAGACTTTGCTAATGAAAAATCCTTGGCATATTTCAGAGGTTGCATCAAGTTTTTTTGTGTCTTATTTGGTGCCAAAAGTTCTAAACTTTTGGCTGAGGGAAGTTCTAAGTTTGAACTTACCCTTGTGGCAAGTTCACATGCTTTTTGGATAAGATCTTGTGACGCTCCAGGGATAAGTTTAAGATGTATATAACCATTGAAACGATACTCAAAGCGTAAAATTTCCAATGCTTTTATCAAAAGTAACATGGTTTTATCTTCACTCTCAAAAATACCAGAACTTAAAAAAAGCCCCTCAATATAGTTTCGTTTATAAAAGTTAATTGTCAAATCTGCCAACTCTCTAGGTGAAAAAGCTGCCCTTTTTAAATCGTTACTTTGACGGTTAATACAGTAGCTACAGTCATAAATACAGAAGTTGGTAAAAAGTACTTTCAAAAGAGAGACACAGCGGCCATCTTCTGTAAACGTATGACAAATACCACTTTTATGATTACAGCCAATCATCCCCTCTTGAAAATTAGACTCTGCTCCACTAGAGGAGCATGAGACATCATACTTTGCACTATCAGAAAGAATTGCTAACTTTTCATAAATATCCATGAGAAAAGAGTAGCACTATTTTTCGCTTATACTAAATAATATGTCAATTTGAAATATATTTCTCTATATCTTTTTCAATTTCTTTTGGTTCAGTTGATGAACCAAAACGTTTGATAACATTTCCTTTTTTATCTACCAAAAATTTTGTAAAATTCCATTTTATAGATTCACTTCCTAAAAAACCACTCGATTTAGATTTTAGATAGACATAGAGTGGATGTGTATTATCACCATTGACATCAATTTTAGAAAATAGTGGAAATGTCACACCAAAATTGATTTGACAAAAGTTTTGTATCTCTTTTTCTGTACCTGGTTCTTGACTCATAAATTGGTTACATGGAAATCCAAGCACTACAAAATCTTGCTCTTTATACTTCTCATACAGCGCTTGTAATCCAGCATACTGTTTTGTAAATCCACACTTACTTGCAACATTGACAATCAGTATTGTTTTACCTTTGTACGGTTTTAGAGTTGTCTCCTCACCTACAATCGTCTTCACCTTAAAATCATAAATACTCATATCTATCTCCTTAGCTTCTACACCCATTAACCCACATAGGATTAAAACCATCACTAATACTTTTTTCATATATACTCCCATTAAGTAGTTTATAAACCATCCTTGCTTAAAATACCACCGATTTTATCATAGGAGTATATATTATGTATACAAAAATTAAAAAATTTGTTGATAGCCACAGTTTTCAAAACTTTATTGTCACCCTTATCGTCTTAAATGGTATCACTATGGGATTTGAAACTTCAAAAGAATTTATGTCCAATTATGAATCATTTATAACTTTTTTCAACGCACTGGTTATAGCAATATTTACAGTTGAGATTGCACTTCGTATCTATGTCTATAAATTAAAGTTTTTTAAAGATCCATGGAGTCTATTTGACTTTTTTGTTGTTGCTATCTCATTAATGCCTGTAGGAGAGGGACTAGAGATCCTTAGAGTACTTCGTGTACTAAGACTCTTTAGACTTATCACAGTCATCCCACAAATGCGAAAAATAGTCGCTGCTCTTGGAAGTGTCATACCAGGGATGATGTCAATCGCTGCTATATTGGTACTCTTTTTTTATGTTTTTGCCATCATGTCAACACATCTTTTTGGAGAGAAGTTTCCTGAATGGTTTGGTACATTAGGAGAGTCATTTTACACCCTATTTCAAATCATGACACTTGAATCTTGGTCAATGGGAATCGTACGTCCGATAATGGAACACTATCCACTAGCGTGGATCTTTTTTATCATTTTTATCTTTATCGCCACTTTTATCATGGTAAACCTCATCGTCGCAATCGTAGTAGATGCTATGGCTACACTCAATAGTGATGGAGATGAGCAGATCATCGATGCCACTTCACAAATCGTACATCAAAATGAACAACATACCACGAAAGAGTTGCAAGCACTAAAACATGAGATAGGGGAACTTAAACAGATGATTCAAGAACTTAAAAGTTAAAAATATTATCGAGTGGGAATATAACTATAAGGCATCTGATAATAGTTAAAAAATCCACTAGCGCGTTTACTAACAGGCTTTAAGAGATGAGAGAGGTTGATACCAATTGCCACATAAGGATTGCGGTCAATTTTTCCACCCTCTTCTCTTGTGTAGTATCCTACATGAAACTCAAAATATTTCATAAAATTATCTTCAAATCGTTCAAATCCATCAAATTTCACAGCAGTCAAAAACTTCATGCCATCATAATCAGTAAAAACATCATAGCTATCACCACTGGTGATTTTATCCGTAGGTTTATACTCCAAACGAATATCAACAATATCATTGACCTCTGGATGCATCAAGAGATAATATCCGATGTAAGAACCCAAAGCATTTATGAGAAAATCCTCATATGAAAAACCATAGTCACTAAATGAATCGCCCACTTCCATGACTGTATTTAGTATGAGTGATGAAATTGCTCCTTGTTTAATAGCTTTGTGTTTTTCATAACCAAATCCACTATAAAGATTTGCAAAGTAGTGCGAAAGTGCAAAGGTTGTATAAAAATGTCCAAGTTTATCTGCACCACCATTTTTTGTATCTTTTCCAAACCAACCCTCACTAGAAGCATGCATACTTCTATCTCCATAATCCCAATTTAGGATGCCCCATGTCACTATTGTTGCACTTCCTATGAGATTTGTATAGAGAATTTTTTTATCATCACATACCGGATCTGCACGTAGAATAAAAACCATAGACAATACAATAATTAAAATTCGCATATCAACGCTTTACTGTTTCTCATGATATAATTATACCCAAAGAGGTATCCTTGTGAACTTAGATATTATGATTGAATATGCCACATTACATATTGTCACTATCATCACATTTTTCTTAGCATTTTTTACTATTGCACATATGTTACTTTCGAGAAAAAAACCATCTTATATGATTGCATGGACTGTTGTAATTATCGCTATTCCTTATATCGGTATCATAATATATCTCATCTTTAACGGACGAAAAACCACCCAAAATATTTCTAAAAAAAAGAATGTAAAACTTCAAAATATTTATGAAATTGATGATAAATTTAATATACCAATAGAGCAGTTTTTAAGACGATCCAATATTGCAGGGGCAACAAATACAAATGAATTTTATCTCTGTAAAAATAGTATAGATACGTATAAAAAAATTATTGATATACTTCAAAATGCCCAAAGTTCTATCTATATATCTACTTATATATTCGAACATGATCATATTACACAAAAACTTTTAGAGATTTTAATCCAAAAAGCAAAAGAAGGTGTTGAAGTCAAACTTCTCTTTGACTCTTTTGGGTCACTCTCTTTGGAGCTTTTCCCTAAAACTTTACAACAATTTAAAAAAGCAGGTGGAACATATAAGTTTTTTATGTCTGTGTTAAAACACCCTGTTAAAAACAAGCTCAATCTTCGAAATCATAGAAAAATGATTATCATAGATAATGACACAGTCATTAGTGGAGGTATAAACATCTCTAAAGATTATTTATCTACGGATATAGCCCAAACATCTTGGAAAGACCTCTCTTTTATCCTCAAAGGAACTGCAACACTGCACTATGCAGAGATATTCAAATACGATTGGGAATCACAAACAAAAGAGGCAATAACAATTATAAAACCTAAAAAAAGTAAAAATAAATATACTAAAAGTATTATTCAAGTTATACCTTCAGGTCCAGACGTTAACAATGATGCACTTTACGAGTCTATTTTATATGCACTCTTTTTAGCCCAAAAAAGGGTCTGGATTGTTACACCTTATTTTGTTCCTGACGGTGCCCTTATGGACGCACTGATCATAGCCAAACATCGTGGTATAGATATTAAACTTATCTTACCAAAAACCTCTGACCAAATGCTCGCGGACATTAGCAGAAGCGGATTTTTACGAGACTTACAAAAAGAGGGAATTGAGATACATTTTTATAAAGCAAGCATGCTCCATGCCAAAGCTATGCTTATTGATAATGACATTGCTATGATAGGTAGTTCAAACTTTGATGCTCGAAGTTTCTTCTATAATTTTGAAGTGATGAGCTTTCTATATAGCAAAGAAGATATAATGAAAATAGAAAAATGGATAAAAACACTTTTTAAGGAGTGTGATATAGGGCTTGAATCTGCTGGAAAAATTCGTATTGTTTTTGAAAATTTTTTCAAAATGCTTTCACCTGCACTGTAAGAGGTAAATTAGAATGTATAGAAAACTGCTTCCATGGCATATTGACCAAAAAAATCATACAGTCTGCATCAAAGAAGTAAAAAACAGACATTTAAAATCTGGAAAATTCACCCTTTTAAACTGGAATGTACATAAAAATAACCACAGCTTCAAGTGGCTTCATGATTTTGGACAAATTCTTCACCACTATGAACCAGACTTTATCGCTTTTCAAGAGTATAAAACCAAAAGTAAAAGAAGTATACTCGATAGCCGAAAGGAGTATGGCTACGGATTTTTTTCAAACATAGAAATGCAAAAGGAAGATTCTGGACTTATCAATGCTTCTACATGTCATTTTGAGTCATTTAATCCTATATTTTCAGAATATGTAGAACCACTTATCAAAACTCCAAAAATCAGCTTTTTTACACAGTATACCCTTGAAAACAATCAAAAACTAACGCTGATAAATACGCATATGATCAACTTTGTACAAAACAAAAAATATATTTCACAAATCAAACAACTTGAAAAACTTTGTGATAATCAAGAGAAGCTTATACTTACTGGAGATTTTAACACTTGGAGTAGTAAACGAATGCATCTACTCACACATATGACAGAAGCGTTAGGATTAGATCATGTTATATTTGAAACAAACCATCATAAAAAATCTTACCTCGCACACCCTTTAGATCATGTCTTCTATAAAGGATTAAAACCTATCAAGTCTGAAATTTTACACGAGATAAAAACCTCAGATCATAAACCTATGATCGTAGAATTTACAACAAACATATAAAATAATTTTTCAACGTGCCGATATTGTGAATAGTAAAGAAAATTAAACACTTAAAAAGGCTATACATGACAACCGAATCAATACTCGAAAAAGTAAAAGCATTTCCACCGCTTGATGATACCGTGACAAAAGTAATGGCCGTTTGCAATGATGCAAATGGATCAATAGGTGATTTAGCGAAAGTGGTTCAAAATGATCCAATGACTACTGCAAATATTCTTAAAGCAGCGAATAGTCCACTATATGGTTTTAGCAGAGAGATTAAAGGCATCACTCAAGCAGTTTCAATCTTTGGAATGGATACAGTCAAAGGTTTTGCATTTTCATCATTTTTACAGAAAAAACCTGACTTAAATCTTGCACCTTATAGTATCGATGCAAGAGACTTTGCATCAATCTCTGAGCACCAAAATTCTTTTGTAGCAAAATGGTTCAAAGGTAAAAAAGAGATGCTTGATATTTTATCTCTCACTTCATTTTTAATGGAAGTTGGAAAAATTGTACTTGCAAGCGTTGTAGTTGAGCATGAGAAGACTGATGAATTTAAAGAACATATCAATGCAGTTGAAAATGTATCAGAAATTTCTGCTATCGAGAAAAAAGTATTTGGTATCACAAATGAAGAAGTAACTGCAATTCTTTTAGAAGAATGGAATTTTGACTCTGAGATGTTCAATGCAATTAGACACCTACACCATCCAGAAAATGCAGATCCTTCAATACAAAAATATGCACAAGCCCTCCATGTCACTAAAACGTTAATCTCTACACACAATTTTGGGAAAGAGCCACAAATTGAAGCAGCACTATTACTTGTAGAAAAATACGGTTTAGATAAAGATCATTTTGAAGAAGTAGTAACAGAACAATTTAATTTAGCAGGTGTTTAATCTTTGAGGTGTTTAACCTCAAAGATCCTCTTTAATATAAATACCCAGTCTCTAATCCCTCATAAAATTTATGTAACCCATCAGATGCCAGTTGAGCAGCACTACTATTTGGATCTACCACCTCAGAAATATCTACAAAATCACCCTTTACATAAGCTTGAGTTGCCTGTAGTGCACTAAAATTATTTTCTTTTAACAGTTGAAAATCCAAGGCTACATATTCATCAATCTCAGCATCATAAAATATAATATAATCAGCATCACTTGCTTTGTATTTTTCTACCCTATAAAAAGAGACTTGAGGATCAATTTCATTTAATTGTGAGACAAAACCATTAGCTGAAACTTGTATAAAATCATCAATTGTAATAACTTCATCCAAATCCTCATCAGCTTCAATATTATATTTATGTGCAACATGACCTATCCCTTTTGCATATAAATCTATAAAATCTATTGTAATAAAATCATCTGAGCTACACTCTACTTGAAGTAGATCCACATAAATACCTTTTTCACCATTTTCATTGGTTTGTGTCGCATAAGAATCGATATGGTCAGTCAACTTACATTTTCTATTATAAATACCTATGAAGATATCATTTATTTCAACAAAACGACTTATTGAGTATTGTTCATCTATGATAATTAAATTATTTTCTTTCTCTATCTGCATTTCAACTGGTCTAGAAGAAACGGCATAGTCAGTAACTACTCCCAGATCTCCATCTATAGCCTCAGTTGAAATATATTGGTCTGTAACGGTACCAAGTAATTCCCAATGCTTTGTAACATTAGTTGCACTTACTAAATAATCCCATAAATCAAATTCATTGTTTTGAGTTATCAAGGATGATGTAGTCACTAAAATAGAGATAGATTGATCGACATTGTCTATACCTGCTGTGGCAGTCACTATGATATTGTAAGTCCCTTCTTCTGCAGGGGATAAAAAGGTGACTTGACCCGCATCTGTTATCTCAAAAAGATCAGCATCAGACCCACCTGCAATAGTATATGTAATTTGGTCACCATCTGCATCTGTGGCTCTCACACTAATGGCTGTTATAGAATCCACAAAAACCTCGGTAGAATTACTAGTAGTAAATACTGGCTTACTAGATGACTTTGTGTCACCAGAGCCTCCACCACATCCATTTAGTAGGATAGTAAGACTAAATCCAATGATTGTAATTATGTGTTTAAAACTTTTTTTCATAATATCTTCCTTACTTTTCTAAAAACACCTTTTCCCATGTATAGGTGAAAACTATATCTATATCACCATCCCTATCGGTGTCACGACTCTCTTTGATTAAATTCCCTCTTTTGTCATATTCAAATATATTTTTTTCATCTGGTACGCCATCTTCATCAATATCAACACTGGTTTCCGCTTCGATTTGGCGATCTTTGAATTCTTCCGCAATCGGACGCAACACATGGCCCAACTCGTCTATGCCCTCACCGTGTTCGGCGGACAATTGCACCGGTTCACCCAGGCCCAGTGAAAACGCGTCGTAATAACCCACTTCACCCGCTTTGCCTTCAGCCTTGTTAGCAGCTAAAATAACGCGGGCGGATTTTTTGCGCAGGATTTCGGCAAACACACGGTC
>JADGDK010000083.1 GCA_016744895.1 Campylobacterales bacterium
GGTTTACACAGTTTATTTTACACTCTCTTTCAACTCTGCAAACTAGCACCGTATCTTCGGTATAAGGTGTGCCTACTTAAGTTAGGGGATTTACTCCCCAAAGCTAAAGAGGTTGCAACAAAGATTCCCTTCTGACTGTTTACCAAAAACACAGTATTTTGCTAACTTGTAAGAGGTTTATTCTTTGTGCTTAAATTTGATTTCTAAATCTTTTATTTTTATATTTTTACATCCAATTTCTAGTTTCCCACTTTGATCAATTATCGTATATCCACAATTTGCATTATTAATGATTCCTGTTCCTTGTATAGAAGAGTTTTTTTCATAGGAGTCAAACTTCGTACTATAAGATATGTTTCCATAGCTAATACCTGTTATATAAGACGCTTTTAAATCTTTGAAATTGATGTAACTATCAAATAGTATTTTTGAATTTTTTTCTTGATGTATAAGTATGTCAGACTCTTTTACTGTCTTAATCCAATTTAACAGTATTACGCTTCCTCTATTTTCTATCTTAATTTTAAAATCATAATTTACTGTGAGGAATACATCCTCTAATATTTTAGGATATCGTTTTTCAAGTATCTTTGATTGTATGTTTATTGTAGATATATTGGTAGCAATGTTGTTTGTGCAGGCATGGTGACGCTTTGGATATATAATTCGATCAACCGTCTTTTTTAATATAGTCATTGTTTTGGTTGATAAATTTGTTAATTGTTCTGAGATTTTTTTACTTTCTATCGTGGGTGTATTTATATTTTGTTTATATGTAAATTGTTCACGGTTTCGTCTTATATATTCTAGGTTATTAACAGCTTGAAGTGCATTTAAATACGGTTTTATTGATGTTTGATTTATCTTATTTTTAATATGAACTCTATAGGGAACTTCATGATCTTTTATATCTTTTGTAAATGTTTTTGCATTTTGAATAAGATCTTTTAAATTATTGACTGGAAAAAATGTATCATCAGCTGTAATAATATTTTTAAAGGTTATTACATGTTTATTGGAAAGTTTATTAAGCTTTTGTTCAAATTTATCTAGATCTTTCCATGAAACTTTCATTTTTTTGATTTTATTATAATCATTTAATGATTGGGTTTTGATATGAATTAAGGCTATAAACTCACCACCAATATCTATAGAGTCAATATATGTTACATTAAGGTCTTGTTGTTTACTTTGAAGTAAACTTTCAAAGTTTGTAACTTTGTTATAGATCAAATATGTAAGTGTGTAATTGTTGATATTCCTATCATTTAATAATTTTTGTACTTTCTTATTTTTTACATTCGATAATGTTTGTTCAAATTCTAACTTTTGAATTAGATCTTCAAAGTTTTTTATAAGTACGATTTTTTGAATAGATTTTTGATGACTTGGTTTTGTTTTAATCTCAAAATCTTTAAATGGTGATGCTATAACTTGTGAACTATTATAATCATATCCTAGTCCAATTTGGAAATTGTTTTGATAAGTTAATGCGTTTAGTTGTGTCGTGAGACCATAAAGTATTATATAATTGATTTTATTTTTCAAGTTTCTTTACCTATCATAGCTAATTGAGGAAATAAAATTATATAATTTTATTTATAATCATCTTAGCAATTTTTCTTTTATAATTCTATTAATTTTAAGCATTATTTATATACAATCATTCTCTTCTTTAAGCGCCCATAGCTCAGCTGGATAGAGCATTGGTTTGCGGTACCAAAGGTCGCAGGTTCGACTCCTGCTGGGCGCGCCATGTACCAAAAAAATTTATATACCTGGAGTAGTTATGGAAAATTTTAATTTTGATATTATCTCATTAATTATTGGATTAGTTATTGGAGCTTTTTTATATATGATCAAGGGTTTCTTCTCAGTTCGTAAATATAAAAAAGAGTTAGCAGAGTACAAAGGCCACCTTGCAACGCAAATGAAAATTACACAAGAGGGTACTAAAAATATTACTGAAGAGACTGAAAAGTTAAAAAAAGAGAATGAAAATCTTAGAATTACAGTAAAAACCTTAGGTCAAAAACCAGGTAGAAATGAGTTAAGACTATTAAATGTGTATGATTCTGCACTTAGAAAAATGATGCTAAAAGCTCCTGGATTTGCACAGGGATGGGAACTTTCTATGCAAGAGGCTGAGCGTGAGTATGAAGAGAATGAAGTAGGATTAAAAACAGTTGTAAAACGTGTTTTTGGACCAAGTATTACACATAAAAAAGATGATGGAGAAGCTACAATAACAGATTAAGTTAATCTGTTATTGTGATGTTTGATTTGAATCATTTATATCTTTTGTTTTAATATGCATAGGTTTAAAAAACTCATAAACTAAAGGTTCTTTGTCTTTGAATTTTACATGGATTAAAATATTATTTTTATCTTTTGATTGATAGATATGGAATCGTTCACAATTTTCTCCAACTTTTGATATATGAAAAAGATTTGTGTTATCACTCGTCATTAATGAAAATTTTTGTGTCGATTCAAATCTTAATAGAGTATCATTTTTTTTACTTAAAACCCATGCTACATAAGGATGCTCAATATCAAATAGTGAATTTGATGTCATCATTTCTAATGTGCTATTTTTTAAACCTTCAATTTTAAGCGTTTGAGCTAAAAAGATATCATCATATAAAAGATCTGATAATTTTTGTTCATTTATCATTGTTTGACTTTTTTGACCAAATATGACATTTGTTTTTTGAAGATTTGCAACTGCAGTATACAAAAAATTGACAATGAGTCCCAATAAAAAGATTGAAATGAGAAGTTCAATCAGTGTAAATGCTTTTTTCTTCATCATCTATTTCATATCTACTTTATAGATAAAAGTTGATTGTTGTTTATTTCCAATTAAAACTTTATCAAAGATAATTGTAAAATCCATCATATTTTGTTCCTTTTCTTCACTTGTATCAGCTATTGCCTCTTTGTCACCTTCACTAAATGGTGAGAATTCTGAAAACTCTTCTTGAAAGTAGTGAATCTTTTGTTCTTTTAAGTATTTTCTTAATTCATCATCTTTAATATCAAAGTCATACCTTATATATTCAAAAAGTGTTTTATCACTATTGTGATATTTTGAATCGTTGTGCATAAGTGCTAATGATGATAATGTTGTAAATCCTGCTTTTTGACTAAGGTAGGAAAAACTATTTTTGCTATTAGTACTTATTTCAAATAATAATACTGCAACCGTGGAGAGTATGACAACAGAAACTAAAACTTCGATGAGTGTAAATGCTTTTTTATTCATGAGCTGTTATCTTTGTAAACTCTTTTTTTTGAGATGCTTCTATTGCGTCGTCTAATGTATTTGTTACATACGTTTTTTCAAAGTAGGGAAAATAGGTATAATACTTTTTTCCACTTTGTACTACATAAGAAGAACTACTTCCATTTGGAAATAGTGTAAATCGAAAACAGCTTTTGTATAGTTTTTTATCCACTAATATAGGTGAAAATATTAGTTTTCTCTCTTCATTGTAACGGTCTTGTTTATAAACTTTTATGTCTTTAAACAGGTTTGTATTAATATCTAGTTCAAGATCTTCTTTAATTTTACCGTTAATAAGAAGTTCGGACTTACTGCATCTATCATAGATGACAAGCTCAAGTTTAATACCTTTTGTCCAATAGGGCGTAAGTATCTCTTTTATATGTTCGAGTGTTACTATTTTAATACTTTTTTTAGGGTCAAAACTTCCAAGAACTAAGGCATATACAACGCCAATAATCATTACAACGACCATAAGCTCAAAAAGTGTAAATGCTTTTCTATTCAATGTAGTTTCTCTCAATATATTCAATATTTTTAAGATTATAACAAATAAACCCAAATTTTGCTATCATTGATGAAAACGAAGGAGTATTATGGGAAAGAAGATATTGCTTTTAGAAGATGATATTACTTTAAATGAAACAGTAAGTGAGTATTTTGAAGAACAAGGATATGAAGTTGATGGTGTGGATGATGGTTTAGAAGCACTTGATAAAATCTATGAAAATAGTTATGATATATTGCTTTTGGACGTAAAAGTTCCGCAGATGAGTGGCTTTGATCTCTTAAAAGAGGTTCGTAGTAGAGAGATTGTGACACCAGCTATTTTTATTACCTCTTTAAACTCTATTGATGATCTTAGTGTTGGTTATGAGAGTGGATGTGATGATTATATTCGAAAACCTTTTGCTCTTAAAGAATTATCTATGCGTGTTGAGACGATATTGAAGAGAGATTTTTTTCATAATAGCAGTGAAAAAATTGATATTTCACGTGATACATATTATGATATTAATGCAAATGTTCTTTATGTCAAAAAACAAGAGATGACATTAAACAATAAAGAGTCTAAGCTTTTAAAGCTTTTTTTACAAAATCAGAATCAAGTTATATCACATGAGCGTATTTACGATAGTTTATGGAATTATGATGAAACATATTCAGAAGCAAGTTTAAGAACTTATATTAAAAATTTACGAAAAATATTAGGAAAAGAAAAAATTGTCAGTATTAAGAAGCAAGGGTACAAGTTTATTAAAGAGTGAGCGAAAAACGCTTATCTCATTTTTACTGTTATACTCATTTTTTGCCATAGTTTTATTGTTTTTTTCGTCTTTTATATATTATAACCTTCAAAAAGAAAATATGTTTCAAAACCAAAATAACAGACTTCAAGAGTACTCTTACGAACTGATCTCAAAGATACGTTATTTACATAATAACTTTAATAGAAGTCAAAAATATCCTCGTTTTGTCTATTTTAACTCAGCTATATATGATAGTAGTGGAAAACAAATATTTTCAAATTTAGAAGAGGAAAAGGTAAATTTAGAAGATTCAATTTATAAGGTGGGTGAAAATATACATTATGTAAGGCTTATGGAGTCTTATTATTTAGGAGCTATGTATATTGTAATTGAAATTATAGATGATGAAGAGTGGCTTGGATTTGTCAAGAGAGATGTTATTATTTATGGTGTAATTTTCTTTTTAATTTTACTTTTTGCAGGCTATTTTTTACTGAATCTTCTTTTAAAACCGATGCGTGAGAGTATGTATCTTTTGGATCGATTTATTAAAGATACTACACATGAGTTAAATACACCAGTGAGTGCTATTTTGACAAATATTGAGATGATGGATGCAGATAGGTTGAATGAAAAGGATGCTAAACGGATTAAAAGAATTGATATTGCTTCTAGAACTATTTCTAATCTTTATAATGATCTTACCTATATTGCATTAGGAAATCAATTACAGTCAAAAGATGAAGAGATTAATATGTATGCATTAGTACAAGAGCGAGCCGAATTTTTTAAAGTTATATCAAGTGTTAGAAAATTAGAGTGCTTTTTAGATTTGGATGAAAAAGTTATACTTGTAATCGACCGAGCAAAGATCACAAGGGTTATTGATAATCTTATATCTAATGCTATTAAATATAATAAAAAGGGTAGTTTTATTAAAGTAATACTAAAAGATAGATATCTTAGTATTGAAGACGGTGGTATAGGAATCGAACCAGATAAAATAGATCAGATGTTTGATCGATATTCAAGATTTAATGATAGTGAAGGGGGATTTGGTTTGGGATTAAATATTGTTTCTGAAATTACTAAAGAGTATAACTTAAAACTAGAAATAGAATCTCAATTAGGTATAGGTACAAAGGTAATTTTGAGATGGTAGGAAAGATATTAGCTTCTTTAATACTTTTTACTTGTATCGCATTTGCAGAAAATAGAGTAGCACAAAATATATATGAACAAAACTGTGTTCCATGTCATAAACCACTTTCAATTAGTCTTGACAAGATTTTTTTTCGCTACTTGATTAAATATAGTAGTGAACTTTCTGTTAAATCTGCAATGATAGACTTTTTAAAAGACCCAAATATTCAAACTTCAGCAATGACTAATGAACAGTTAAGACTTTTAGGTGTGAAATTAAAAACACATTTAAGTGATAAAAAATTAGAAGAGGCTATAGACATTTACTGGGAACATTATAAAGTATTTGGTAAATTATGGTAAAAGCAACTTAACAATAGTAAAATTGAGCTGAGTCATTGAAATTAGTATAAAATATGTTATAATCTCCACGATTACTTCACAATTGTATTTTACAATACCGATGTAACAAAATTTCAAGGAGCAAATATGAAAAAAGTTTTAAGTATAGTAGCAAGTACAGTTTTACTAGCAAGTTTAGCGGCAACTACGGTATCAGCAGATCCTGCAAAAGGTCAAAAATTGTATCTTAAAAAGCTTAAAAAAGGCTGTGGATTAAACGGTGCTAAAATGGCTGGAAAACATACTCAAGATGAGTGGGAAGCTTTAAAAGATAGTGGTAAACTTGAAGATGGTATCAAAGAAATTTGTCCAAATGTTAAAGATGTTAAAGATAAATATCTTCCAGATTTATTTGATTTCTTTCACGAATATGGTAGTGATTCAGGAAATGTTCCTTCTTGCTAATTCAAGATTGAATAAAAAGTGACGATTTATAAAAAAATTAAATAATTAAAAAAGGAAAAATATGAAAAAAGTAGTATTATCATTATTAGCAATAGGTGCAATGAGTTTTTTAGCAGCAGACGGAGCAGCACTTTATAAAAAATGTGCAGGTTGTCATGGCGCTAAAGGTGAGAAAAAAGCACTTGGTAAATCAAAAGTTATTACTGGATGGGCTGCAGCTGATACAGAGAAAGCACTTAATGGATATAAAGATGGAAGTTATGGTGGACCAATGAAAGGTCTTATGAAAGGTCAAGTTGCTTCTTATAGTGCAGATGATGTAAAAGCAGTTGCTGCTTATATCGAAGGTCTTAAGTAATAACTATAAATAATTAGTACGCAAAAGGAAGCTTTTCCTTTTGCTATGCTAGTGTTGTGTTAGATTCCAAAATTGATGTAGACACAATTAAAATCTCTCTTAACTTACTCTCTTTTTATAAATTATAAAAAAGTCTCATAAATCATGTTATAATTATTCTATCTGATATAGGGGGAAAATATGTCTGATATTATGCAAGCAATCTGTGAGGATAATTATCTTCAAGTTAAAAAGCTTATTAAAGATGGAATTGATCTTAATGAAATTATAGAAAATGAAGACAATGAAAATGATGAGTGTCTAATCTTTTATGCTATACACAAAAAATGCTCATTTGATATATTAAAATTAATGGTTGAAAGTGGTGTTGATTTAGAGTTTTCAGATCCGCAAGGTGTTGCTCTTTTAGATGAAGCTATTGTATCTGGAAATATGGAATTTATTACCTACCTTTTAGTTGAAAAAAAGATGGATGTAAATAAAACAAAAAGAAAAAGTGGACTTACTCCGTTGATTCAGGCCTCATGTTATGGAAATATTGACTTAGTAAAATTACTTATTTCACATGGTGGAGATATACATGTAAAAGATAATCTAAATTTAAGTGCCTCTGATTATGCTCGAAAACTTCAACGTAAAAAAATGCAAGAATTTCTTGAAAGTTTATAGTAATAATTAGTTCTGTTTAATAGTTCATGTGTTATCATTTTATATTAAACTAAAAAGGAGCGCCGATGGAGGTAAATTTAATTACCGAGGGGCTGAAGTTCATGCTACTTGGTATGACCACAGTTTTTTTGTTTTTAGTGTTACTCATCTATGTATTGAAATTTCAAGCTAAAATTATAGAGAAGTATTTCCCAGAAAAAGAGAAAACAATCACACCTAAAGCCCCAGTTGTAAGTAAGCCCGCAGCACAAGATGATAGTCAAATCATCGCTGCACTTACAGCTGCAATTACAGATTTTAAAAAGAGATAAGGTAGAAAATGGCAAAAAAATTAATTGATATAATGGATACTACTTTTAGAGATGGATTTCAATCTGTTTTTGGTGGTAGGGTACTGATGGATGACTTTTTTCCAGCAGTTGAGGCAGCAAAACATGCAGGAATAAGTCATTTTGAATTTGGTGGCGGGGCAAGATTTCAGAGTCTTTTCTTTTATTTAAATGAGAATGCATTTGATATGATGGATAAGTTCCGTTCAATTGTAGGACCAGAGGCAAATCTTCAAACATTGGCTCGTGGTGTAAACACAATTCTTTTAGATACTGGAAGCAGTGATTTAATAGATCTTCATGCAAAAATGTTTGCAAAACATGGAACAACAACTATTAGAAACTTTGATGCCCTTAATGATGTAGAAAATTTAAAATTTTCTGGTGAGTGTATTCAAAAACATGGTCTTAAACATGAAGTGGTTGTAACAATGATGGATTTACCTCCAGGTTGCACAGGTGCACATAATGTTGCATTTTATGAAAAAACATTGAGAGAAATTCTTGATGCAGGTATTGGTTATGATAGTGTCTGTTTTAAAGATGCCAGTGGAACTTCTAGTCCTCATAAAGTATATGAAACAATTGCTATGGCAAAAAAGATGTTACCTGAAAATGTTCATGTCAGACTTCATACGCATGAAACTGCTGGTGTAAGTGTATCATGCTACTTGGCAGCACTTGAAGCGGGTGCAGATGGTATTGATCTAGCTGCAAGCCCTGTGAGTGGTGGAACAAGTCAACCTGATATTTTGACACTTCTTCATGCCACAAAAGGTACTAGATTTGATCTTGGTGGATTAGAGACATCAAAAATATTAGAATATGAGGATGTACTTCAAGACTGTTTAAAAGATTATTTTATGCCACCTGAAGCAACACAAGTTTCTCCATTGATTCCATTTTCACCGATGCCTGGTGGAGCATTAACTGCAAATACTCAAATGATGCGTGATAATAAGATTTTACATAAATTTCCAGAAGTGATTAAAGCAATGCAAGAAGTTGTTGAAAAAGGTGGATATGGAACTTCTGTTACACCTGTTTCGCAATTTTATTTCCAACAAGCTTTTAACAATGTTATGTTTGGACCTTGGAAAAAAATTGCTGATGGATATGGAAAAATGGTTCTTGGATATTTTGGAAAAACTCCAACAACGCCAGATAGTGAAATTGTAGAATTAGCAAGTAAACAGTTAAAACTTGAGCCAACAACAAGAAGTGCAAGAGAGATTGCTGATGATGATGAGAACAAATCGCTTGGACATTTTGAAAATATGCTTAAAGATAATGACTTAGAAGTTAATGATGAAAATGTCTTTATAGCAGCTGCTTGTGATGTAAAAGGAATTGCATTCTTAAAAGGTGAAGCAGTTGCAAATGTACGAAAAATTGATGAAACAACAGAAGCTAGCGTAAGTGCTGGCACAGTAAATACAACAAAAGGAAGCGGTGATATGGCTGGACAATATACAGTAATGGTAAATGGTACAAAATATAATGTAGATGTAGTTGAAGGACATGATGGGGAAGTAACAGTAACAAATGCAGCTCCAGTTGCAGCGGCGGCACCAGTAGCTGGTGGAGCAGGAAGTGTTGAAGTACACTCTCAAACACCAGGTAATGTTTGGAAAATTGTAGCAAATGTTGGTGATACACTTAAAGAGGGTGACCCAATCATGATTTTAGAAGCTATGAAGATGGAAATTGATATCCCAGCTCCTCATGATGGAGTTTTAAAAAGTATTGAAGTCAATACAAATGATGTTGTATCTGATGGTCAGCTATTAGCAACTATGGATTAGGAGAAAAAATGAAAAAGTTTTTACTCTCCTTACTTTTGATGTTTACTTTTGTAGTACCATCATCACTTTCTGCTTCACAGCAAGAAGTAGTAGATGTTACTAAAACAGAGACACAAAATGAGTATACTCCACAGTCAGTAACAGGGCTATTTGCTGGATTTTTTAAGACAACAGGTTTAAACGCGATTATTTTTCCAGAAGATGGTGTTAAAAATGGTCGTGGAGAAGAGATAAGCAAATTTGCTCAAAGTGGTGGTAGAGTGATTATGTTTATAATCGTATTTATTCTATTTTATTTAGCTGTTGTAAAACAGTTTGAACCACTTCTTTTACTACCTATCGCTTTTGGTGGCTTGTTAGCTAATATTCCAGTTGCAAATATGACTGGACCACATGGTATGCTTGGTATTATATATGAGATGGGTATCGCAAATGAGTTTTTCCCACTTCTTATTTTTATGGGCGTAGGTGCAATGACTGATTTTGGTCCATTGCTTGCAAATCCTAAAACTGCTATTTTAGGTGGGGCTGCTCAGTTTGGTATCTTTGGTTCACTTGTAGGAGCTGCTGCACTTTCTCAATTTGGTATTGTTGATTTTACACTAAAACAGTGTTCTGCTATTAGTATCATTGGTGGTGCTGATGGTCCTACCTCTATTTTTATTGCTTCAGCTCTAGCGCCTGAAATGTTGGGTGCGATTGCAGTTGCTGCATATTCATATATGGCATTAGTTCCTGTAATACAGCCACCAATAATGAAAGCTTTAACTACAGATGAAGAGCGTAAAATTAAAATGGTTACTGTAAGAAAGGTCAATAAAACTGAAAAATTAATTTTTCCACTTGTTGTTATTATGATGATTGCTATGATCTTACCAGATGCCGCTCCATTGATGGGTGCTTTTGCTTTGGGTAACTTTGCAAAACAATCAGGCGTAGTAGATAGACTTGTAGGTGAAATGGAAAATTCATTGATCAATATTGTAACGATCTTTTTAGGTCTTGGTGTTGGTGGAACTTTGCAAGCTGATAAATTTTTAGTTGCTGAGACTTTAGGTATTATGGTTATTGGATTAATAGCATTTGCTGCTGGTACTGCAACTGGTGTTATTATGGCAAAAATTATGAATAAGTTTTCAAAAGATCCAATTAACCCATTAATTGGTGCAGCTGGTGTATCAGCAGTACCAATGTCTGCTAGGGTCGTTAGTAAAGTTGGGCAAGAGTATAACAAGTCAAATGTTTTACTTATGCACGCAATGGGTCCAAATGTGGCAGGTGTTATTGGTTCTGCAGTTGCAGCTGGCGTATTGTTATCAATTTTTAAATAATATCTATTATTGTCCGATTTACATAGATAGAGATAAAATATTAGGGGAAAGACATGGTTACGGCCGAAGATTTGAAGAATTTAGGGTTATCAGAAGTAGGTGAAGTTTTTTATAATTTGAGTTATAAGGAACTTAGAGATCATGAGTTAAAAGATGGTCTGAAAGCTTCATCAAGTGGTGCTATGATGGTTGATACTGGTATTTTTACTGGACGTAGCCCGAAAGATAAATTTTTTGTAGACCAAGAGCCTTCAAATAAATATGTTGCTTGGGGTGATATCAATTTTAAAACTACAAAAGAAGTATTTGATGATCTTTTTGCAAAGGCGACAAAGCAACTTTCAAATAAAGATCTTTACATACAAGATCTTTTTTGTGGAGCAAGTACTGCAAGTAAGAAAAAGGTTCGTTTTGTAACTGAAATTGCGTGGCAAGCACATTTTGTAAAAAATATGTTTATCAGACCACAAGAGAGTGAACTTGAAGGTTTTGCTCCTGATTTTATTGTATACAATGCTTGTAGAGTAGTAGATGATGAGTGGGAAAAACATAATTTAAATTCTGAAGTTTTTGTGGTTTTTAATGTTGAAGAGAATATTGCAGTTATTGGTGGTACATGGTACGGTGGTGAGATGAAAAAAGGAATTTTTTCTATGATGAATTACTGGTTACCATTAGAGGGTAAACTAGCAATGCATTGTTCTGCAAATGTTGGTAAAGAGGGTGATACAGCACTTTTCTTTGGCCTTTCAGGAACTGGAAAAACTACACTTTCAGCAGATCCAAAAAGAAATCTTATTGGTGATGATGAGCATGGTTGGGATGACGAAGGTGTTTTCAACTTTGAAGGTGGATGTTATGCAAAAACTATTGGATTAAGTGCTGAAAGTGAGCCTGAAATTTATGGTGCGATTAAAGAGAATGCACTTTTAGAAAATGTTGTTGCAGATGAAAACGGTGTTGTAGATTATGATGATTCTGCAAAAACTGAAAATACTAGAGTTTCTTATCCAATTGAACATATTCTAAATCATGAACCATCACTTCAAGCGGGTCATCCTCAAAATATTATTTTTTTAAGTGCTGATGCTTTTGGTGTACTTCCTCCGGTTAGTAAGCTTACTAAAGAACAAGCAATGTACTATTTCTTAAGTGGTTATACTGCAAAAGTTGCTGGAACAGAACGTGGAATTACGGAACCTGTTGCAACTTTCTCAGCATGTTTTGGTGAAGCATTTTTACCACTTCATCCAACAGTTTATGCAAAACTCTTAGGTGATAAAATAGAAAATCATGATGTAAATGTATATCTAGTGAATACAGGTTGGACTGGTGGTGCTTATGGTGTTGGAAAACGTATGAGTCTTAAAGCTACTAGAGCTTGTATTGATGCAATTATGGATGGTTCGATTCACGATAGTGAGTTTGGAACTACAAATACATTTAGATTTCATTATCCTAAAACACTTCCTGGTGTTGATTCAAAAGTTTTAAATCCTAAAAATGCATGGGATGATAAAGAAGAATATAAGAAGACTAGAGATAACTTAGCAAAACTCTATATCGAAAATTTCAAAAAATATTTGAAAGATGATGCAGAGTTTGATTATTCTCAAGCTGGACCGCAATTATAATCGAGAAGATTTCCCCAATGCTTGCATTGGTTGGAGTTAATCGCCTCGAAGAGGCGATATTTATGATAAAAT
>JADGDK010000084.1 GCA_016744895.1 Campylobacterales bacterium
GTGTGGTGCCGTCACATCAAGAGAGATGAGTACTCAAATGATGGATACCATGGATATCGAACAAGAGCGTGGAATTACAATCAAAGCGCAGAGTGTGAGACTTGATTATGTAAGAGATGGTATTACCTATGTACTAAATCTCATCGACACCCCAGGACATGTTGACTTTTCTTATGAAGTGAGTCGTTCACTAGCTTCAAGTGAGGGAGCACTTTTGATCGTAGATGCAAGTCAAGGCGTTGAAGCGCAAACTATTGCTAATGTCTATATCGCACTTGACAATGATTTAGAACTTGTCCCTGTTTTAAATAAGATTGACCTTCCTGCAGCTGATGCAGATCGTGTTAAAGATGAGATAGAACATACTATAGGACTTGACTGTACTGATGCTTTAGAGGTGAGTGCAAAAAGTGGTATCGGTATCACTGAACTTTTAGATGCGATTATCGACCGTATTCCTGCACCTTCAGGAGATGAAAGTAAACCTACAAAAGCATTGATTTATGATAGTTGGTTTGATAGTTATCTAGGCGCTTTAGCACTTATCCGTGTTTATGATGGTGAAATTAAAAAGGGTCAAGAAGTTCTTGTTATGGGAACGGATAAAAAACATGAAGTGCTAACACTAAACTATCCACACCCAATGAAACCCATCGCAACAAAAAGTATCAAATCTGGCGAAATTGGTATTGTTTCCCTTGGTCTTAAGACTGTAGGTGATATCCAAGTTGGTGATACAATCACTGATGCTAAAAATCCTACAACAGATATCATTGAAGGTTTTGAACCTGCAAAAGCATTTGTATTTGCTGGAATTTATCCGATAGAGACAGATAAATTTGAAGAGTTAAGAGATGCATTGGATAAACTTAAACTCAATGACTCTAGTATCTCTTATGAGCCTGAAACCTCAGCAGCACTTGGTTATGGATTTCGTGTTGGATTTTTAGGAATGCTTCATATGGAAGTCATTAAGGAGCGGTTAGAGCGTGAATTTAATCTTGACCTAATTGCTACTGCACCAACAGTAACTTACAAAGTAGTACTAAGTGATACAACTGAAATTGAGATACAAAATCCAAGTGAACTTCCACCAGTAAATAAAATGGAAGGAATCTTAGAGCCTTATGTAAAAGCAACCATCTTAACACCAAATGAATACCTAGGAAATGTTATCACACTTGTAAATGACAAAAGAGGTATCCAAACAAAGATGGATTATCTAAGCCCTGAACGTGTTTTGTTAGAATATGAGATACCAATGAATGAAATTGTCATGGACTTTTATGACAAACTAAAATCCGTGACCAAAGGTTATGCAAGTTTTGATTATGATCATATCGGTTTTAAAGAGGGAGATTTGGTCAAGCTTGATATCAGAGTGGCAGGAGAAGTGGTTGATGCACTCTCAATCATCGTACCAAATTCAAAAGCACTCAGTAAAGGTCGTGAATTTGTCAAAGCGATGAAAGAGATTGTACCGCGTCAACTTTTTGAAGTTGCGATACAAGCGAGTGTTGGAAATAAAATCATCTCCAGAGAAACTGTAAAATCAATGGGCAAAAATGTAACTGCAAAATGTTATGGTGGAGATATCACTAGAAAAAGAAAGCTACTTGAAAAACAAAAAGCGGGTAAAAAAAGAATGAAATCTATCGGAAGAGTACAACTTCCACAAGAAGCATTTATGACCGTTCTCAAAATAGACTAAACCCAAACTATATAATAGACATTGAAATATAGTGTTTGTGCTTTGCATTAGAAATTTTAGGACAAATTTGAGCTTATGCAAAAGCATAGGCGATGATTTTGCATAAGATTTATGATGTAAATGACAAATGCTAGATAAAATGCTCTATTATATAATTTGGGTTCAAATCCTACCAAAGGTTACACTTGTGCAAAAAAATTAGTTTTTTTGCACAAATTCACTAAAGTTTTTTGCCCTCTTGTATTAAAAGTCATTTTTATTTGTTATAATCTTAAACGAAATAATTAACAAATAGGATATAGATTTTGACTAAGATACAAAGACTTTCGATACTTCTAATTCTTATTGTCTCATCACTTAGCGCTGAAACAAATATTTTTGATAAAAATCTTGATTTTAAAGAGGGTATTATTAACTATACTGTTAGCGGTAGTGAAACTGGCACAAAAACCGTGTATATCAAAGAGTATGGAAAAAGACGTGTGATCTATACAAATACAAAAAGTAAATTTATGCACCAAAACAGAGGTATCGATAAAGTAACATACATCACACCTAAATGGATCTATGAGATGGACTTAAAATCCAATATTAATACAAAGCATTATAATCTTAACTATCTTCTCAATAAAAGAGTAAAAGAACTTACTTTAGATCAAAAACAAAAATTAGAAAAAAATCTTCAATCTACACATAATACTCATAGTGAAAAAATTTTAGGCTATCTCTGCAAACATAAAATGGTTCAAGGTGTTTCAACTTATAGTGTAAAAAACTTTGATCTTGTTTTAAAAACTCAAGTAGATATATTGGGATTTCATTCTAAAACCCAAGCGATAGAAATTGAAAAAAAACCTGTTGATGCAAATATTTTTACACTTGCAAAAAATCTTACTATTACATCTACACCTGAAGAAAACCTTGCACTAGAACAAAAAGCAGATCAAATTATAGAAAGTCTACTATAAAATACCATTATGAATTGTTTTTGCAAAGTTTTTTAATTGACTAGGACGTAATGTTTCAATACTAACATTATCAAACATTGGTACATTTGATGCCACAGCAAATTCTTGTGAATCACTAATCACTTTATATCCATTTATAACTAATTGATAATTACCTTGTGGTAAGTTAGAGACTTCAATCTGTTCTATATTATCTACTCTATTTACTTTATTTGCTTTTGCTAATGCATTTGGATTATTTTTATCCAAAGTATATGGATAATATTTTGCACCACTATCTTTATTTACCAGTAGTAAATCAAGATCATTTACAAGTGTTACTGAACTTGATGGGTTTGCCTCTACATCTACCCAACTAAGTGTCGTTTTAAATTTTCCACCCTGAGCAAGTGAGAACTCATATACTTTCTGTCCATTATGAGAAAGTGTATCAATTCCTACGAGTACACTATTTGTACCAATAGTTTTTACAGTATCCACAGCTGCTTTTGCATCTATCATTCCAAAACCAACTTTATAATCTGGACCTTTGTTCTCTTTATCTACAGCAGTATTGACCATAATAGATTTTAAAACATCATGTCTTACATCAAAACCACCAGTAGTTCTTTTATACTGTTGCATGATGAGTGCCGCAGCACCAGTTGCAGCAGGTGTTGCCATCGAAGTACCACTCATTGTTGCATAACTACTATCTGACTCATCAGTAGCTGAGCTTATATACTCTCCACGCACACAAAGATCAGGTTTAATCCTTCCATCATCAACTGGTCCTGTGCTACTAAGTTTTGCTACATTACTTGATGTGACATTCAAAGCACCTATAGTAAAGATATTTTTTGAGTTTCCAGGTCCTTTGATAATTCCAAAATCACTATAACCATCTACTTCACCATCATTTCCAGATGCTTCAAAAACATTTAAAAATGGATTGTTATTCACAGCTCTATCTTGTGTTGCCGCATCACTATCATACTCTCCAAGTCTAATTTTATCACTATACCCATATGAATGATTTGAAAGTAAAATATTGTCACTGTTATAAAGTTTTAAAAATGACTCAGCAAAAGCAACATCTGAAAATCCATAACTAAAAACTTCTGCTTTATTTGCCATACCTTTTGCTGAACTTTTATCACCTTCAGCTGCAATAGTTCCAGCTACGTGGGTAGCGTGAAAGTTAGTATCAGTATTGGTTTTATTTACAATACGGCTCACACCATTTGATGTAAATTCTTGGTGTGTACTTCTTACAACACCACCATCAACAACTCCAATACGCATATTTTCACCATTTAAATTATAGCGACTACCTTGAAGTGTTTTTACATTTATATTTTTTGCTGTGACCGCATTTCTATCTACCTTTTCACCGTGCACTACTTTCATTTTTTGGTTTCTATCCATATATTGAATAAGCGGTAATTTTTTTAACTTTTCTATATCAGCTGCTGAAATTTCAACTTGAGCTTCTCTAAGTTCTGGCAAAACTTTTAACACATATGCATCAACGCTATTATCACTAAAATATTTTTCAACTTCAGAAAATGAGAGCTCCGCTAAAAATAGTATGTTAAAATTTTGATATGCATCTTGTGCAAAAGTAGAGAGACCACTCTCCTCTTTCATGCGATAGTCACTTGTCATATCAGCTTCGCCAATAGATCCAAATTCTGTAAAATTTAAACTATCTAAAACAGATACTTTTGCATAAAAGTAGTAACTTAAGTCACCTGCATACACAATTGTACTAATACCCTTTTCATAAATTTTTTCTTTTATTTGTCTACTTAAAGGCGTATCAAACTTTACAACCATAGTTTTATATCCAACAGTCATTGCTCTTGTTTTAATTTGTATCTCTTTTTTATCATTAGAAAAATTAACTTTTTTACCATTAAGTGTTAAAGCAGCAGCACTTTGATCAAGTAATGTTAATCCAAAAAGTGTTTTCAGTGTAATAAGTGAAAGTTTTTTTCTCATCTGGTGTCTCCTATTATTATACATCGTCTAAATACTAATTCGGTCAACTTTTAAATAACTGAACAATAAAACTTTACTTTTATATCTTTATTTTAATAATGGATAATATTTTTTACTTTTTGAAACATATATTTACCAAAGAGAAGAAAGAGAAGAAAGAGAAATCTAAAAATTAAATTATTTAGATATAATCTTACGATTAAATTTAAGGACAAATAGAACACATGAGAGTATTTACAGGCATACAACCCTCAGGCACACTTCACATTGCAAACTATTTTGGATCAATCAAACAGATGGTAGGACTTCAAGACTCAAATGAGCTTATGATGTTTATAGCAGACTATCACGCACTCACCTCACTAAGAGATCCAAAAGCACTTAGAGAAAACACTATTGATGTAGCAATCTCTTACCTTAGTCTTGGCATAGATCCAAGTAAAACTACTATTTGGGTACAGTCAGATGTCAAAGAGGTACTTGAACTTTATTGGATACTTTCAGCCTATACGCCTATGGGACTTTTAGAGCGTGCGCATAGCTACAAAGATAAAGTTGCTAAAGGAATTGTTGCAAATCATGCTCTATTTTCATATCCAGTGCTTATGGCTGCTGATATTTTACTTTATGATGCACAGGTTGTCCCTGTTGGAAAAGATCAAATCCAACATGTAGAGATCACTAGAGATATCGCTATCAAGTTTAACAACGATCATGGAGATATATTTACTTTACCAGAATTCAAAGTAGATGAAAGTGTGGCATCAGTTCCTGGAATTGATGGCGCAAAGATGAGTAAAAGTTATGGTAATACAATCGATATATTTATGACAGAAAAAGCACTTAAAAAACAGACTGGAAAAATCGTCACCGAAAGTGTTCCAATGGAAGATCCAAAAGAGTATAAAGATTGTAATGTGTATGCACTCAGTACCCTTTTTATGAGTGATGATGAATTAAAAGAGCTTCAAGAAAGATATCAAAGAGGCGGTGAAGGTCACGGACACTTTAAAATGACACTTAAAGAAAAAATTTGGGACTATTTTGAAGAGGCTCGCACCAAAAGAGCTTATTTTCAAACTCATGAAGATGAAGTAAGAGATATTTTAAATGAAGGTGCAAAAAAAGCGAGTGAACTTGCTAAAGAGAAGATAGAAAAAGTTAGAGAGAGTGTAGGAATATATAGATGATAGATATAAAAGCTTTACAAAACAATTTTGATAAAGTAGCACAAAAACTTCAAAAGAAAAAGATTGATGCTCCACTTTTAGAAAAGTTAAAAGAACTCTCACTAGAGTTAAAAGAAAAAAAAGTAACACTTGAAACACTTCAAGCAGAACAAAATGCAAAGAGTAAACTCTTTCCTGTCTATCAAAAAGAGGGAAAAGATATTGCTGCTTTAAAAGCAGAGCTTAATGAAAATAAGCAAAAAATCTCACTTGCTCAAGAGATTGTCAGAGATGTTGAAGAACAACTTTCACTTATTGCTATGAGTGTTCCAAATATCCCTGATGACAGTGTACCTGAGGGTGAAGATGAAGAAGATAATAAAGAGCTAAAAAAAGTCCTTGATATTCCTACTTTTGATTTTGAACCTAAAGAACATTGGGATTTAGATGCCAATCAAAAGTGGATTGATTTTGAAAGAGGTGTCAAACTCTCCAAAAGTCGTTTTTCAGTGCTTAAAAATGATGGAGCACGCTTAGAGAGAGCCTTGGCAAATTATATGTTAGATTTTAACAGATCACGTGGATTTGATGAAGTTTCTGTACCTTTTATCACCAATGAAGACTCGCTGAAAGGGACAGGTCAATTACCTAAGTTTGGTGATGATCTTTTTAAAATTGAGGGAGAAAATTTATATCTTATACCTACAGCAGAAGTTCCCGTAACCAATCTTTTTAGAGATGAGATTTTAACATCTGATGAGTTACCACTAAAACTTACATCTTATACTGCTTGTTTTAGAAAAGAGGCTGGAAGTGCTGGACGCGATACAAGAGGGATGATACGCCAACATCAATTTGGGAAAGTAGAACTCGTATCAATTACAAAACCTGAACACAGCAGTAAAGTCTTTGATGAAATGATATCTTGTGCTAGTGACCTTTTAACGTCGTTGGGATTACATCATAGACTGGTACTTCTTTGTGGAGGGGATTTAGGATTTTCTGCTTCAACAACAGTGGACATTGAAGTTTGGTTGCCAGGTCAAAATAGATACAGAGAAATAAGCTCTATATCCAATACAAGAGATTTTCAAGCTAGACGCGCAAAAATTCGTTATAAAGAGGGTAAAAAAAATCTATTAGTACATACTTTAAATGGTTCTTCTTTAGCAATTGGTAGAACGCTTATAGCGATCATGGAAAACTATCAAAAAGCTGATGGAAGTATTGAAATTCCTCAAGTACTTAAAGATTACATGAAGTAGCTATGGCAACAGAAGAAGAGTTTTTCACCCTTGATGATGATGACTTAGAAGAAGAGTCCGCACAGGAATCAACTAAAAACAAAGCATCCGTTGAGGAGAAAAGTGACAATAAGATTATCCACTATGCCATTATTGGACTTTTAGTGTTTATGATTATTCTTCTTGCTGTTTTTACCTATCTTTATATTCAAAAAAAGAATACCCCAAAAGAAGATGATATAAATGCTTCTCAAATTATACAAAACATCCAAGACAAAGAACTTACTCCCACAGAAGAAAATGAAGCACAAAACCTTTTAAAAAAAGCAGATAGACTTTTTATGGAAGGGAAAAAAGGTGAAGCACTCCTTATTTATGAAGAGTTATCTCACTACAATAAAGCACTCTCTTATTACAACATTGGCGTTGCAAAATTAAAAGAAAAAAATTATGAAAAAGCCATTGATGCTTTTGAAAAAGCCATGCAAAGTACAAAATTAAAATGTGCTAGTGCACTCAATATGAGTATATGTTATCTAAATTTAAAAAATGAACCAAGATTTAAATATTTTCTCACACTTGCAGATAAATATCTACCCTATATGATAAACCAGCCACTATACTCTTACTACTATACACTTATCAACTATTATAAAAACCAACCCATAGAGAGTTTGACCAGTATTAAAAATCCAACGGCTGATTTTTACAATCATCAACAAAATATTATTGCATCAAAAGCACTCTCAATACTTCAAAATGATGCTTTGGCAACTTATTATCTTGCTAAAAATGGTGATCCAAAAGACGCTCTTAGTATTGGACTCTTGCAAGCACGAGATGGAGAATTTACACTTTCAGAAGGTACATTACAAAATGCAGTTAATCAGGGGTTTGAGCCTCTTAAATCAAATATTGCATTAGCATTAGTAAAAAATAAATTAGGACTGTTGAAAGATTCAGCTGATATTTTAAAATCAACCTATGACGCATATAAAGAGCGTGCTGAACATACTTATCCAATATCTGTATCACTTAAAAGTTCACTTTTTAATCCGCTTGAAGCACAAAAAGAGTTTAAGAAACAGCTTTTTTTAGATGATAAGTATAGATACTCACTAATTTTTTACTATGCACCTTATCATGCAATAGACTCTACAAAAACAGTCAATCTTATCACAAAAGGCGTTAGAAAAGTTGAGATAGACAGTCTTAAACCAGGCATCGGATACCTCACAGATTCAAAGGCAATTTCAAATGTCAATTTAGCCATCACAGAAGCTTTAAAAAGTGTCACTGATAATAAAATATATGATGCAAATGATATATTAAAAAAAGCGGTCAAACTTTACCCTGTACATGCTACACTTCATTACAATCTTGCACTCTCTTATGCACAAATTTTTGATTTTCAAAATGCCTATAAACACTTCTCCAAAAGTTATTCTTTAGATTCACATAACTATAAAGCTTTAACCTTTAAAACTTTTTGTGCGAGACTTACGAATAGAGATATTCCTAAAAAAGAGTTAGACAAAGTAAAAATAAGGACTGAAAATAAAGAAGCTCTTTCACTAATTGAAATTGCACTTGGTTCTTTGGGATTAGATTTAGGGTACTTAGAAGCAAAAAACTCAACATTTCAGCATGCCATTAATCTCTCATTTGCCTATAGTCGTGATGATCTTACTATGTATCAAAAAAGCGCACATACCCTGAAAGAACTTTTAAAAAGAGATTTAGTATCAAATATACTCTATCTTGATGCAAAATATGATAAATCTAAAATTAAAATATATGCTAGAGCCATTCACGGAACACTAACCCAAAAAAATCTAGATCTCTCACCACTGTACTTTGGTGGTTTTTTTCCAAAAGAACTTTATGTACGTATGCTAAATATCGCAGGTATTACATCTGTTGCAAAAAGACAGTTAAGCGTCTATGCAAAGAGTCAAAAGCCAACGATTCCCCTACTCCAATCTCTAGCATTTGCATCTATCTATAACCAAAACTTTAATGAAGCGTATACACTCTATAATGACCTTATTGATAAGTATAACCAAAAAGATTCTCATACACTTTTTTTAGCATCCATTGCTGCACTTGGTTCTAATCATCATGCCAATGCTGTTGCGCTACTAGAGCTTTCAAAACTTACTGATGATTCAAATTTTGAAAGTAGATATGCTTTAGGATTGCTCTATCATGAGGCACAAAATCTTGAAGGTGCTTCTATTCAATATAAGAGAGTGGGTAATAGCAACTTTCACTCGAATTATTTTACATTTAATCTGAAAAAGTAAAATAATTTTTGTTAATAACCTAAGTAAGATTATACTAATATAAATAATCAATTTTATAAAAGGAGTTTATATGACACGTCGTCAATGGATGTGGTTATGGATTTGGCTTTTACTTTTCTTTATCATTTTTTGCGTTTGGAATAAACTACAAACACTTACTAATAATTTTAAAACACCTACTCAAACTATAACAACAGCTACTTCTACCCCAGAGGTTTCAAGTCCTACGATAAATCAAGTAGTTGACAAAGGGAAAGAGACAAAAGATATTAATTTAAAAATCGTTAAAGAAGACAATAGTGTTAAAATTTCAGGTCTTTTTGCTTCAAAAAAAGAGATAGAGACACTAAAATCTGCATATCAAAAAACCTTTGATTCGGTAGAAGAAGATCTCATTATCATAGATAAAAATGCACACAATAGTAAGATCGTTGACGTAACAGCAAGCATGAGTGAAGATTTTTCAAAATTTAAAAATGGTTATTTAGAATATGCAAATAAAACATTTATCATCGATGGCATTGTTCATGATGCAAGTATTAAAAAAAGTATAGGTGATAAAGCACTTATGGCTGGAAATCTTTTAGTAGATAATCAAGTGAGTATCAATAAACAACAGAAAGAAAAGATAGAAAAACCTGAACAACACACCCTTGAGCAGATGCAAGAAAAGCTTAATAACTTACTCAAAGTTAAAAATGTCGAATTTGTTTTTGCAACAGAAAAATTAACACAAAATGGTAAAAAAACAGTTGATGATGTATATGAAGTACTCTCAAAATATAAAAATATTGAGATTGAGATTGGCGGACATACAGATGCAACAGGAACACGCAAAAATAATAAAGCTTTAAGTCAAAATAGAGCAGATTCAATCAAACGTTATCTTATTTCAAAAGGGATTAACGGTGCAAGGTTAAATGCAGTAGGTTATGGTGAAAGCAAGCCATTGGTCAAAAATAACTCTTCAAAAAACAGACAAATCAACAGAAGAGTTGAATTTAAAATTTTAGGAGAATAGAATGGATAATTTAATACAACTTGCAATGCAAATCATTTTCTGCCTGCTTATTGCAGCGTTATTAGGAGCTATTATTGGTTATCTACTTGGAAAGATGCGTAAATGTGACAAAGATGATGAAACTTTAGATGCAAACTTAGAACCAAAAAAGTTGCATGATTATAATGAAAAAGAAAAACCCGATACAAGTATTGATAATACTTCAGGCATAACAGCTGTTAGTGCCGTAGCATCAGATATTGAGAATAAGATAGAAGATACAGATTTAAATCTCACATCAATTGGACAAGAGGTAGGTATCAGACCCTCATCTGTAAAATTACCTGAAGATGGGGAAGTAGATGACCTTAAAGAAGTGAGTGGTATTGGTCTCAAAATAGAAGAGATTCTAAATAGCCTTGGTATCTATTATTTTAAGCAAATCGCTGAATGGACACCTGACAATATAGATTGGATAGAAAATTATCTTTCGCTTAAAAGAAGAGTCAAAAAAGAGGATTGGATTGGTCAATCAAAACTACTTGCTTCTGGAGCGCATACTGAATTTAGTAAAAAAGTAAGACAAGGCGAAAATCAAAACTATAATTAATGACAGTAGAGAAGAGAATGTTCCCTTCTCTACTGTAAAACTTTCCTAAATATAACACCTTCATAAAACGAAAATGTACCACTTATTATTTGCTCACTGTTTAACTCATCTTTGATATAATCTCTAAAAACCAAAGGAGTACATTTGATATGTATATTTGACTGTGAAACCATCCCTGATACAGACCTTGCAAAATCACAATTTAACATTGATGGAGATGATAGAGCCATCTGTCAAAAAGCATTTGAACTTCAAGAGGCAAAAACAGGAAGTTCTTTTTTACCGATTACCTTTCATCAAGTTGTTGCCATCTCTGCTGTTATGGCTGATAACTATGGTGTATTTCAAAAAGTAAGTACGATTCAAGGTAATGATGAAAAAGAGATGATTGAAAATTTCTTAAATTTTATCGATAAGCATAATCCAAAACTTGTAAGCTTCAATGGGAGAAATTTTGATATGCCGATGCTTATGGTTCGTGCAATGAAATATAACCTCTCATGTCAAGCTTATTTTGAAAAAGAGAACAAAATGTTAAATAAAAGTAAATGGGATAATTATCGTTATCGTTTTACAGATCAATTTCATGTTGACCTTATGGATCATATCAGTGAATTTGGAGCAGTTCGAGGGCTTAAACTTGATACTTTATGTACCATGATGGGAATCCCAGGTAAATTTGATGTCAGTGGAGATCAAGTCTTTTCACTCTATCACGATGGAGAAATTGAAAAGATCAAAGAGTATTGTGAAAGTGATGTGCTAAACACTTATTGGCTCTATCTCAAATATGAGCTGTTAAAAGGTAATCTACTTTTTGAAGATTATTTACAAAATTTAGATACTATGGGCGAAAAATTGCCTACTGATAAATCTTATAGTCAAATTTTTATAAGTGGAATAAAAAGAGAGTTAAACAATATATGATCGCAGTAGTAGATTACAATATGGGAAATCTTAGAAGTGTGCAAAATGCTTTTTTAAAGATTGGAAAAGAAGTTACAATTGTGTCAAATCCTGATGACATTCATAAATATGATAAATTAATCTTACCTGGGGTTGGTGCTTTTGGCGATGCTATGGAACATCTAGAACAAAATCATATGGATGAAGCCATTCACTTATTTGCAAAAAGTGGGAAACCCCTTTTAGGCATCTGTCTTGGAATGCAACTTTTGCTTGAAAGTTCTAATGAATTTGGGGAGCACAAAGGACTAGGACTCATTCCAGGAATGGTGAGAAAATTTGATATAGAAAAATTTAAAACACCCCTAAAAGTACCCCATATGGGATGGAATGAACTC
>JADGDK010000085.1:0-3005 GCA_016744895.1 Campylobacterales bacterium
GTATTATTTACACCACTAATATCATTGAATCGATTCATCGCCAGTTTAGAACACTTACAAAGACGAAAGGTGCTTTTCCTAATGATAATAGCTTGTTAAAATTACTTTATGCTGGTGTTCAGAATGCTGAAAAAAAATGGACTATGCCTATTAGAAACTGGAGTCTTACAATCTCTCAACTAAATATTCACTTCAAGGAGAGATTGAAAGATGCTTTAAATTTATGATACAATTTAGGAGAATTTAGGTGTTGACACAGAATTTATTACACTCCCAAGAAACCCACCTATTAAATTACCTTTGCAATATAGTCTTTTTAGATAAGTTCTTTTCATTTTCTTATTTTCCTTTTAGGCTGTATTGTAAAGGTAAGTTAATAGTAAATAAACGATGGTAATTTAAAAGTCCTGCTATAATTTTACCTTTTGGAAATTTTGATTAAACTTTTTTAAAAAGTTTTGAAAGCTTACACTATAGAAATATTTAATTTTTTCTTTGTTTTAAAACTATAGATACAACGACTGAATTGAGAAATATGCCGTTTTTCTTAGTTTAGCTTGTGAAACTATCCTATATATTTTACCAAATAAAGCTCTAAAAGCCGATTGGGTAGGCATATTTCTCTCCAAAGTTTTGTTATATCTGAACTTATTTTAGCACTAAAAATTAGTCGAACTAGACCACTTTTGTATTTTATTAAAAGGGTAAAGTGGGTTTTGAAAAAGTGTTTGACCCCTAATTATCTCATTAATCGTTTCTTTCACTCTTTAAAACTTCAGGTATCAATTTGACTTTATACCCTTAAGGGGCACCTAGAAGTCTGCATTATATGTTTTTCGTTTTGTATTCACCTTTTTATTCTTACATTTCCTATTTTAACTGGTTTGATTTTTTTGGAGCATTATAAATACTTTTATCATAAAAAAAAATACTTATTGCATTACTATGATATTGATTATACTTATCAATTTAGTTAGCATACTACTAAAAAAGGTTATTTTATGTTTCGTAAATTTTTAATGATATCTATACTCTCTACTAGTGCTTTTGCACATACTGCAATGATGAGCTGTTTTGACAATGGTGATAATACGATTATTTGTGAAGGTGGTTTCTCAGATGGTAGTAGTGCTAGTGGTATTTTAATGTATATTGAAGTACGTGGTAAAAAAGTGATTGAAGGCGAGATGAATGAAGATAGCGAGTTTTCATTTCAAAAACCTAAAGATGATTTTGTGGTCCATTTTGATGCAGGAGAAGGACATAGGGTAGCGATTAAGGGTGATGACATTGTTGAGTAATGACCAATATATCGTAGATGTGAAGAATCTCACACATTACTACGGTAAGAAAAAGATTTATGAGGATCTCAACTTTAGTGTTGAGAAAGGTAAAGTTGTAGGGCTTTTAGGTAAAAATGGTGTGGGTAAAACAACATTAATCAATATTCTTATGGGGTTTTTAAAGCCTAAAAAAGGAGAATGTTTAATCTTTGGAGAACCTTCACATAACTTAAGTGATACAACAAGACAAAAGATTGGTCTTTTACATGAAGGTCATCAAACTTTTGAGTTTATGAGCATTGAACAGATTGAAAAATTTTATGCTCCTTTTTATGATACGTGGAAAAGAGATGTCTATTATGACTTGATTGATCTTTTAGCTCTACCTAAAACACATAAGATATCTAACATGTCTTACGGGCAAAGATCACAAGTTGTTTTGGGTCTGATTTTTGCGCAAGATCCTGATCTTCTAGTATTAGATGATTACTCTATGGGGTTGGATGCGGGATATAGGAGACTGTTTTTAGACTATCTACATGATTATGTCAAAGCAGATCAAAAAACGGTATTTGTAACCTCTCATGTGGTACAAGATTTAGAAGCATTGATAGATGATATCATGCTTTTAAATCGTGGCGGAGAGATTATAAAAACAGATTTAGATACCTTACTTTCAACTTTTAAGTCTTACAATGTTGACTTCTCTCTACCTGATGATATCAGTATCCGTGAATTAGAGGGCTTATTTAAAAATGATATTATTCGTAATATTGAAGTGAGTCAAAATGCCTTAAGGGTCTATTCGTATGAAGATGAAAAAGCGGTACTTGAAAATCTAAAATCTACACATCAAATATTTCAATCTACGAGTATAGATAAAATTACTCCAAAATCTCTTAGTTTAGAAGATGCCTTTATCGGGCTGATGGGGAGATACTAATGTTTAAAGCTATTTTGTCAAAAGAGTATTTGAAAGTAAGATATATCTTTTTAGCATTGATGATTGTTTTTGGTGCAAGTATTATCTATCTGTATTTGGATTTAGTCAAAAGTTTTGGAGCGGTTGAGCCGCATAGTATGATGTGGTATGAAGCGATTCATATCGGCAATATCTATTATGAAAATTTAAAGTTTTTACCTGCAATCGCTGCAATAGTGATTGCTTTAGCACAGTTTTTACCTGAGATTCATAAAAACAAATTTAGAATTCCACTGCATCTACCTATCAATCAAAATAAGATGGTTTTGCTTTATCTCTCAGTGGGATTTTTGCTGTTACTTTTTCTAAACCTAATCTTACTGTCACTTCTTTATGTAGTTTCGTTAAAGTTTTACCCATCACTAGTGGCATTAAATGTTTTTACAACATTTTTCCCTTGGGTTTTAGCTTCTTTTATCCTCTATATAGGTACAAGCTCTATCTTGATAGAACCGTATTGGAAGCGTAAAGGGTTTTTAGTCCTTCTTATTTTGTTGCTCACTGCACTTTTTTTTACAAACCACAGTTATGCCGCCTATGAAAATGTATCATGGATTCTAGTAGCACTTTTAGGTTTGACTTTATTGATACCGTTGTTGGTCTTATATCGTTTTAAAAATGGCGATTATTCGCTTCTTTTTGAAAAGAGTATCACACCTAAATTGGCTTATGGTGCCTTTGTAATTTTATCGATATTTGCTTTTAGTTTTTGGATACCAAAGACATATAAAGGTGCTGTT
>JADGDK010000085.1:3105-12286 GCA_016744895.1 Campylobacterales bacterium
TGGCTTATGGTGCCTTTGTAATTTTATCGATATTTGCTTTTAGTTTTTGGATACCAAAGACATATAAAGGTGCTGTTGCTGATAATGCTTTGGCTTCTTATGTTTTTTACTCTCCTACTCAACAGAGGTTTATCTACAAACAGCATTTTGGTAATCATAACTTTATCTTTGGTGATAGTAAGGGACAGACTTTTACAAGAAAAGAGTTTGAGGAGGGGTTACCTTTTACCTACTGGAGAAATTTAGAGATACAAAAGAAATTACCTATTGTGGTAGCGGGAAAAGAGTTTCATAAAAAAGAGATTAAAGCAGCCAGACAGAGTTTTAAAATTGAGCCAAAGGATCTCTTTGATCATAAAAAACAGATTGAAATCTACCCTCTGTTTAACCCTTTAAAAAATAAAGGGATGATTGCGTTTCCTGAACTAATGTTTAGTTTAAAAGATCAATTTACGGTCTATCAATCTGAGCCTAATAGTATTGATGAAACACTAAGTAACAGGTATACAAATCTTTTTTTAGAGAAGGGCTTTACATTCCCAGCCAAAATTATTGCTGGTAAAACAACCAATATTAAACCATTGGATGAAGGGTATTTTCTGGTTGATGCAAAAGAGAAACTCTTTCATATGAAAAAATATGATGACACGCTCCATCTTAATGAGGTTCACTTAGCACAACCAATCAAAATCAAACATATCAAGATAGCTGAGAGTCGTAAAAAAGAGTTTTATGGAAGTGTGCTAAGTGAAGATAATACCCTGTATCTTATCACTTATGATGATTATAAACTTGTAAAGTTACCTGTCCAAGGTTACAATCCTGAACACATGAGCTTACAAATCTTAGCAGATCCTCTCTCTAAAACGATTAGGTACCAAGATGATAAACAGCTTAACGCTGTGGCTATAGATAACGCGTATAACTATCTTGATAAGTTTTCTATTTCAATTCCCCAGATTGATCCACTGTATCAAAATATTTTTGAGTATATCTTCCCTTTTTATATTGAGCAAGATATCCATAAAAGTTTTGAATCATACCGTATCATGATAGGCTCTTATAAAGCATTTATCATCTCTGCACTTTTAGCACTATTGTATATTGCTTTTCTTTATTTTAGAAAAAAAGATATAAAGTCGCATCTATTGGAGATTGTGTTACTATTTTTAACAGGAATTTTTGGGGTTATTTTTCTTGTATTAGAGTAGTTTGGAGTAAGAAGATCGGAAGTATTTAATAGTAATACTTTCGACTCTTTATCAACTCTTTAGGTAATATTCCAAACTCTTGAAAAAAGGCATTTGTAAAATTATTGGCAAATTTATACCCTGTTATATGAGAAACCTCATTTATATTATATTTTCCTGATTCAAGCATCATTTTTGCTTTATTCAACTTATACTTTAATAACAATTTATAAGGGGTTGTGTAAAAAATCTGTTTAAACCCTTTTTTGAGTTTCACTTCATTTAGATGTACAAGTTTAGAAAGTTCTGTGATTGATGGTGGATTTTGTATATTATTTACCAATATTTCTTTTGCTTTATAAATAGCTTCTTTATCATAGTCATCAAGTATTATTTTTTCATTTTTTTTGATAAATTTTTCAGTCTCTAAAGAGAACAACTCTAATGCTTTAGCTTGTATATAACATTTCTCCAAACCGCCTTCAAAATTACTTGTCAAAATATCATTTAAAATAAGTTGAGACTGTATAAGTGTTGGCGAAAAGTTGATAAGATTTAGATCTTTTTGACTTTTTGTTAGATATATCTCCTGTAGCTCTTCAGTTAGATTTCTTTTTAAAAAGTTTTCTTTAAATATTAAACGTATTTGCAATACATTGTTATTTTCATATTCTCTGAAACCTTCTGATTGATTAAAAGAGGTTACAGTTGTAAAGCCTTCTTGAAAACGAATACTTTTTTGATCTAAATTTTTATAACTAGAATTTCCAGTAATTGAATGTGTGATGATAATTTTTTTATCAAGTTGTTTGGTCTCTAATTGGGTCGACTTTTGAAAATCATAATAACTTTTTAAAAAGTAAAAATCATCATGTATTTTTACACTTTGTGTATAGTCTGATCCAACTTCATCTGGTAATGTATTTTTTATAATCACTCCATCTGTATTGTTAAATTTAGGTATAACCAAATCTTTAAGCGCTACTCTACACACTATTTTCCTTTTAGAATAGAAATAAAACCACTAACAATATAAATGATATTGAATGTCGTTATGTAAAAGTATATACTAGTCAGTATGAAAAGAATATTAAAGGAAAAAAATAATGATAAGTAAAAAACAGCTGACGTTTTCACTCATTACAGTGACGGTTTTAAGTAACAATCTTTTTGCAAAAGATCTCACTAGTTTAGAGTCTTTAACAGTAACTGCACAAAAAAGTGAAGAAACTGCACAAAAAATACCCATGAGCATATCGGTCTTTGATGATCTCGCGATAGAAGATAAATCTATAAATTCTTTAGATGATATTGCAAAATATACACCTAGTTTACTACTGTTTCAAACAGGTCAACAAGGCTTAACATCTCCTTCAATCAGAGGGATTAGTGCAAATATATTGTCTTATTCTACACCTGTAAGCTTATATGTAGATGGTGTTTCCACTATGAATAGTTTTGGATTCTCGGATGCTTTAGGTGATATTGAGAGGATAGAAGTATTAAAAGGTCCACAAGGTACACTTTATGGTAAAAATGCAGAAGTCGGTGTTATCAATATAATCACTAAAAAACCAAATAATGAAACAAGAGGAAAAATATTTTTCACACTTGGAAATGATGGTAAACAAGAGTATGGAGCCAATGCCTCAGGAGCTATTATCCAGGATACACTCTATGTGGGCGCTTCATTTAAGCATTATGAAAAAGATGGGTTTATCAAAAATACCGTGACAAACAGTTACATAAATCAAAAAGAGAACAATTATGGCAAATTACACCTACGCTATACACCAACAGATGAACTTGATATCTCTTTAATTGCATCAAAAAGTAAAAATGACAATGGTGCCCATGATTGGGCGAGTGCAAAAGAGGGAGTACCTGAAGTAACTTCAAACTTGGCAGGAACATCAACACCTACAACAGAAAGTATAGCTTTAAAAGTGAATTATAGCGTTGATAGTAACACAAAGATAAAATCCATTACAACTAAAAGAAAACATACAGATAAGGCAGCGGTTGATACGGATTTTTCTGCTTTGACGAAACGACATCTTTTCAAAGACTTTGAGTTTAATACCCTATCTCAAGAGTTAAGATATGAGACAAAGATATCCGATACAAAAGTAGTGACAGGTATATATTTTGATAAAGAAGATAATGATATCTATATAAAAGCCCTGACTCCCTTGGATCCGACAGGGACAATGGCAAAACCTCAAAACTTATCTTCTGATAGTATTGGTATTTTTTCAAATATTATATATCCTATTAATGAAAAATGGACAATCAATACAGGTATTCGATATGACAAAGAGAACAAAGAGATGGAAGTGCCAGAGGCAAGGATAGCTTTGGAGGAGAACTGGAGTCATATCTCACCAAAGCTATCCTTGCAATATGCTATAAATCAAGACAGTTTAACGTACGCAACTATAGCACAAGGCTACCGTGCAGGTGGGTTTAATCCATATGCAGCTGAGAATAAGAAATCATATAATGATGAAAGTTTGGCATCTTATGAGTTAGGATATAAGGGAATGTTTGTCAATAATAGAGTTAAGTTTAACGCTAGTATATACTACATGAATATTGATGACATGCAAGTTGAAGAGACTTTAGTCCCGGGTATAGTTTACATGGTAAATGCAGCAAGTGCTACATCAAAAGGAGTAGAGTTAGAATTTGAAGCGTTAGTAAGTCAAAATTTAATGCTCTTTGCAAGTGCCGGATATAACGATACAACTTTTGATAAGTTTAGTGACAACACGGGAAATCATAAAGGAAATACAAATCCTTACGCTCCAAAATATAACTTTAATATAGGGACGCAATATAGAAATAATTCGGGTTATTTTGCAAGAGTTGATCTCAATGGGTATGGTAAAACTTACTTTGATAAATCTAATAAAAACTATCAAGATGCTTACACCCTAGTCAATACAAAAATTGGTTATGAAGCCAAGAGTTATGATCTATATCTTTATGCCAATAATCTATTGGATAAAGAACATGATGCAAAAGGGGCATATTTTAGAGGTGCAGCAACTATCTTTAAAGAAGATAGAGAAATCGGTGTTAAACTAGCGTATAGATTTTAAAAAGGATATAAAATGGAAAATGGAATTGATAGATATTTAAAAATGTTATTGGAACAAAATAAAACTGAGGTATTGGGAATCGCTTTAAAATTTAAAATATTTAATTATTTAGAGAAGCAGGAGATGAGCTTAGCCCTTTTGGTCAAAGAACTAAATACAGACTTTAAAAATACAAAAACACTTTTAGAGGCTATGGAAATGATTGATTTAATTTATAAAGAGGATGGTTTTTTCAAAAACAGTGAAATATCTAAATCATACTTTATAAAAGGTTCTTCTACTTATTGTGGTGACGTATTTTTACATCGTCAAGAGATGCTAAATTATGGAAGAAAAGCGATGGTTAAATTGGTGCAAGATGGTGGACAGGATATAGCAAATAGCAAGAGTCCTAAAAAATGGGCAACTGCTTCAAGAAGATTTTTAAAGCAAGAGCAGAAAAATCTTATCTCTAAAGAGGCAGTGAGTCTTGTCCAAAGTCTAAAAGAGTTTCCAAAGATGACGAAAATATTGGATCTTGGTTGTGCATCAGGTATATTGGGATTAGAGATCGTAAAATCTCATCCCAGTGCAAAGGGAGTATTGTTTGATTTTCCTGATGTTACAGAGGTGGTTTTAGAACATATACAAGAATATGAACTACAAGAGAGAGTATCTATATTGTGTGGAGATATACAAGAAGATGATATTGGTAGTGGATATGATTTGATTTGGTGTAGTAATATTTTTTACTTTTTAGAAAATAAAGAGGAAGTAATCGAAAAAATTTATAAAGCTCTAAATCCTAATGGAATATTTATCAGTGTTCATGTGGAAGTAGGAGAAGAAAAAAGTTCATACGAAGATAGTTTTTTTTACTTTCTGGGTTTAAACTTTCAAGGAAGAGACATACTAAAACCAATGGACTTAACTAATATATTAGAAGAGAAAGGATTTAAAAGTATTAATGCTTACACAACATCAAAATTGCCTATGACACCCACACAAATCCAAATAGCAAAGAAGTAAAATGGATAAGACATTAATCAAAAAAAATATTTTATTTGGAGCACTTTATACCTCTTTTCTAGCGCCATTTATATTTTTTATGTTGGGTCTTCCGATGATACTTCAGATTGAAGGATTTGAAGCATCTTTGATCGGAATATTCCAGATGGTAGGACTTCCAGCTGTGATAAAGTTTTTGCTTTCACCACCTATTGATAGATTTGTATTTAAAAAAAATCATTATAAAAGATGGATAATTGGTGTTGGCGTCCTTTACGCTTTACTCTTGTTTGGATTGAGTTTTTTATCTTTAAAAGATAATTTTTATCTAGTCTTAGCAGCAATCATGATAACAACTTTGGTATCTACTTTTATAGATATCCCTTTAAATGCCCTCTCCATAAAAGTTTTTACACAAAAAGAGAGAATGGTAGCAGGTAGTTATAAGGCGAGTTCATATTTTGCCGCAGGTGTTTTAGGCGGTGGAATATTTTTACTTTTTTATAACCATATAGGTTGGCAAAATACGTTTATGATTATGTCTTTGATGGTTCTAATATCACTGTTTATTTTAATCATGATAGAAGAAAGTGATGCAAAGATAGAAGAGACAAAAGTCTCTTTTAAAACCATAGTCTCATTTTTTAAACAACCTGATATCGGTATTTGGATATTTTTGCTCTCTTTTTATTTTGCATTTATCTCTGCTGTATGGATTTTTATGAAACCTTACCTTATAAGTAAAGGTATAAAAGCTGATGATGTGGCTATCTACGTTGGCATTTATGGGAGTATTATAGGATTTTTGGGTGGTATACTTGCTAGTTTTATAGGTAAAAAGTTTAGTAGAAAAATAATTCTTCTTACTTTTGCAATTTTCAACACTTTAAGTATTTTGATACTTGTTCTTATCGATAAATCAGAACTTACGATGGTAGCTTTGATAAGTGTGGTTACGTTTACAGCTCTTAGTATCTCCTTCTCTTCAGCTATCATCTTTTCTCTGATGATGGACTATAGTAGAGATACTTCAAGAGGTGTTGATTATGCCGTTCAATCAAGTCTGTTTTCATTGACTAGAATTATGTCCGCGGTAATTGCTGGAGTTTTGGTATCAAGCTTTGGATTTTCTGGAATGTTTATGTTTGAGTTTGTTGGAATGATATCGGTTGTTTTTGTAGTTTATAGGTTATATAAATAAAGGAAATACTATTACTAGTATTTCCGACTCTTCATCAACTCTTTAGGGTGCATACCAAATCTTTTTGCTTCTTGTAAACAGCACTCTATTGATATATTATAGGGTGTTTGATTAAAAAATCTATGAAATCCTGTTTTGAGTTTTAAAATAGTTTACTACCTAACTAATGCACTATAAATTTAGGCAGATTTTTAAGTAGCGATTTATCAAAAGGCTCATTTCTAAAAAACTTAGAATAATAAAAAGCACGTAGTGATGCATGATATGCCCGAACACTTTCTTCGTAGTCCATACTTGAATTTAAATCTGTTTTTGCCAAAGATTGCAGTGATCGCTCAAGTAGTGCTGGTGGAGTTAAGAGAGAAATCCAAGATGCTATGTAATCTCGTTGTAACCTACCATCACCATATGCAGTACTTAAATCCTCAGTTTGCTGATCTCCAACCTGTTGAAAAGCGTAATACCATTGCCATTCGAACGAGTCTTCGACAGGTTCATAGTCAGACCACTGGGGGTGTCGCTCAAAAAAAGCTTTCATAGTTACTTCCCTTGGTAAGTCCCAAGCATCATTAACTGCTTCTCTTTGTAACATTAAAATATCAGCACCAGAAGGTACAGGGACTACTTTATCTATGGTAATCCTTAAAGCTGCTGGAAGAATAACAGCAGTCATTACCCAAAAAGCAACAAGTGTCATCAAAATCACAGAGCCCGGTTTACGCCATGCGGAGATATAAACACTAATAAGAGACCAAAAAGTAACGTAGACAAGTACAACAAAGGTAGCCAGCAATAATGTAATAGGATTTGTTCCACTAATAATGCCTGCAATAATCAATGGGAAAATAAGAGACAAAAATAGTGCCCCAGACCTCACAAAAGCTCGTAGAGCCCAAAAAGATGATGCCTTACCAGCTGTCGCTTCCAATAAAGCGTAGCGTCCAGCAGTCTGCTCACTACTTCGAAGATCGTAGAGTATCATTATGATGATAATGGGAATTATAAAAGCGGTAAAAAATGCAAAATCAAAACGACCAATCAATGCTACACTGGGATTACCAACATCACGCTCATAAATTTGACCCTCTAAAGCAAGCATTCTAATTCGATGTTTCCAAGGTTGACTATCTCTAAGCCCCATTGCCGCATAGGCAAAATCTGAGGGGGCATCGTACGTCAGATGGAAACTGTAATAAGCTAAATATCCCCAGTGTTCAAATTTATTTTGTTCAACTAATAACTCTTTTTTATCTGCATCAACAAGCTTTTGGATTGTTACATTTTGACGTTCTACTTCAGCAAGTCCAGACCACACTGAAACAGCAGATAAACTAAGAACAATAATCAGCCAAAACCATACTGTCCAATCACGTGTAGTAAATATTACTTCACGCATTAAAGCATTTAAATTACTCATGGTTTAACTCCTTCACTACGCCAAATTAGTAAGCCAAATATAGCTATTAACCATACTAGCAAGATCTGAATGGAAGAGGAAGCATTTGCCATCCTCAGAGATAGGCTTTGTGTATGAAACTCAAAGTCTTCAAGTACTTGCCAATTAGAAGCATCAATGCGAGCACGCTGTGAAGATTCTTCATCTTTGTTGCGATTCATATCATCCTCATAAGATAGATCCTCAGCGTGTGCATGGTTGAGTTCCTGAATAAACTTATAGCGCAAGGCTTCAGCTTCTTTTTGAAAACGATGATAGTTTGCGAGATCTGTCCCTGCAATTGACCTGGATGCAAAAGCGGTTGAAATTGTTGGAGCTAACCAGCCATAGTCTGAAATCAGCTTCTCTTGTTTAGCTTCTGTTGCCATTCGCTTCTGAGCGTATTTGTTTAACACTTCAGTAAGTTTTTTTTCACCCTCCATTGCAACTATTCCTCGGAAGTTAATTGGTAAATCTTCAATTTTCTCTACTTTGTATTTTTCTAACATACCTTCACGTATCTTTTGAAAAGCGGGGTCATTAGTGTTATGACCATTCCCTAGCTTACGAACCTCTTGAAGCATCACTAAATCAGTTTCAATTTTCCCTGATATTGGAGATGTGTTGCTTGCTGCGTTAACAGCAACAGATGGCAGAACTAAAGAAAAAAGAAACCATAGCCCAGTCATCGCTGCTAATACAGTTGAACCATTTTTAAATATAGTAGCTATAAACAGTGTTAAAGCGATCCATATTGCCAGATAGATAAAATATATACTAAATAAAGCCAATAAGGCCATAAAACTCTCACCATCTGCAAGTGCAATAGCACTACTTACAAGAAGAGGTATAAGCATCAAAATCATAAATGATAGTAATGCTAGAGCTTTACCAGCTATGATAGTTCTGCCAGTTATACCGATGGCCAACATTGGTGCAAGGACAACAGCTTCACGCTCACGTCCAATCGCGTTAAACCCTAGTAAAATAATAACAAGCGGTGCGAAAATCTGATAAATCAATGCAGGGTTCAAGGACAATAAACCACCAAAGTTGGCACTCGATGATGATTCTGGAAACATCACTGTGTTTTGACGATGACCCTCAAGAAAAATAGACTGCCCTGTCACTGCTTCAAGACCTGGATCGAATTGAGCTAATGGTGTAGGAGTACGAAAAACATAGTGTCCATAATGAACCATTCTGTGTGGATGGCGATCAGGTTGTTCTAAGAAGGTTTGTTCAGCTTTAGCTTGCTGATGAG
>JADGDK010000086.1 GCA_016744895.1 Campylobacterales bacterium
ACACCTAAAAACGTAGAAACCCCGATCATAATTGCGATAATTCCACTACTCATTAAATCCCCTTTTGATACGTACTGCATTTGCCACAACAAGCAATGAACTCAGTGACATGGAGAGTGCTGCTACCAACGGTATCACATATCCAGCCATTGCCAATGGTACTGTCAAAACATTATAAACCAGCGACATAGTCAGGTTTTGTTTGACATTTTTAAACGTTTTACGACTCAGTTTCAACGCTTCACTGAGTGAACTCATCTTATCATCTAAAAGTACAATATCACTTACATCTATCGAAATATCTGCTCCACTTCCCATAGCAATGGCGATATCACTTTTTGAAAGTGCTAAGGCATCATTGATGCCATCTCCTGCCATCACCACTACGCGTTTTTCATCATGATAACGATCAACAATATCTGCTTTATCTTTAGGATACAAAGAGTGGTATATCTTCTCAATTCCAACCTCTTTAGCGATACTTCCTGCTACTTTTTCATTGTCACCTGTAAGCATGGCAACCTCAAATCCCCTCTCTTTAAAATAAGAAATTGATGCTTTTGCATCCTCTTTTGCTTGATCTCGAAGCTCATATACTGAAGCTACTTCACCATCGATTACAAATGCAAAAATTGAGTTTTCACTCTCTATATCCAGCGTTATACCACGCTCTTTTAAAAGTCGTAAATTCCCACCAAAAAGTTTCTGTCCATTAAACTCTGCTTCAATACCTCGAGCTTCAATATTTTTTGAATTTTCAAGTTCATACTCATTTAAATCCTCTCCTAAATATCTCACAACACCTTTACTAATAGGATGTGATGAACTCTTTACCAGTGAATAGAGAAGATTTTTATCAAACTCTTTATAGATATACGCTTCTACTACATCAGGTTTCCCTTCAGTAATCGTCCCTGTCTTATCAAGCAACAATACATCACTTTTTGCCATCGTCTCTAAATAGGTCGCCTCTTTAAATAAAATTCCACGCTTCACTCCTACACCCAGTCCGATAAGCGTCGCAACTGGTGTTGCCAATCCCAAAGCACATGGACAAGCTATGACAATAACGGATATGGCAATAATAAGCGCTTTTTCAAAACCTCCACCACTCATATACCAGCCCACAAAAGTACCCACAGCCAAAATTAAAATCACAACTGAAAAATAGCCTGAAATTTCATTTGCCAATTTTTCAATTTTTGGCTTTTTTGTGATAGAGTCTTCCAAAAGCGTCACTATAGTAGATAACATGGAAGTACTAAATCCTTTTGTCGCACGATAACGTAAAACACTATCTAAGTTTAGACATCCACTAATTAGTTCATCACCCTCTTTTTTATAGATAGGTTTTGCTTCACCACTTAGACTCGACTCATCTACAGAACCCTCACCAGAAATAAGCATCCCGTCTATGACAATTTTTTCACCCGGTTTTATCTCGATAATATCCCCAGCTTCAATCTCTTCAACACTCACAACCAGTTTTTCAGAATCTTTTATCACTACCACTTCTGTAGGAATAGAGCTTGTCATACTATCTAGAGTATCAATCGCTTTTTTCTTACTCAATACTTCAAGATATTTCCCGACAAAGATAAACGTGATAATCATCACAACAGAGTCAAAATAAACCTCTCCCACACCTGTCACCATGACATATATAGAGTAGATATACGCAAGCATTGCACCTGTTGCTACCAAAAAGTCCATATTGATAAAACGGTTTTTCAATCCAAAATAGGCACCCTTAAAATAGACCCAGCCCGTATAAAAAAGTACAGGCGTTGCTAAGATAAATTCGGCGATATTTAAGACATTTTTCATATCATCACGGATACCTGTAAAGTACCCCGTATATTGTGCGATAGCAAGCCACATGATATTCATCGTGGCAAAAACACCTACTAAAAGTCTGGAGTAATAATCTTTTCGAGCCTTGTTTGCACGCTCTTCTTGGGCTTTGGCATCATAAGGATATGCGTTGTAACCGATAGATTGAATTTTTTGGATAATCTCTGAAAGCTTCAAAGTAGAAGGATCCCAGACTACTTTAGCTTTGTGGTTGGTATAGTTAATATCTGCTTCAATAATGCCATCAGTTTTATGTAATACTTTTTCATTAAGCCAAACACATGCACTGCAGTGAATACCCTCGATGATCAGACTCACCTCAGAAAATCCATCTTTTTGGACAATATACTTTTTAGCAAATCCCTCATGGTCAAACTTTTCTAAATCCTCTGACACTCCAGAAGCGGGATCAAGCTTCACATCGCCAACTCTGTCATAAAAGTTATCTAACCCCTCATCTTGAAGTAGATGATAGACACCCTGACAACCATTACAACAAAAATAGAGTGTTTTTTTACTGCCCTCTTCACAAATTAAAACATCTTTATCAAACTCTAGATGACAATGATCACATGCAATTTTCCCCAAATTTAACACCCTACCCCGATATATTTTAAATAATTATAGATAAATTTTACTTTTGACTTGACAAATTTCAATATCTTTACTAAAATGTCATCACTTACTTTTTCTATACAACTATTTCCATATTTAGAAAAATCACTACTTACAAAACCAAAATCCCAAAAGAGAGAAAATGGATAAAACGCCAAAAACACCAAAAGCCCCGTCAAAACCTCGCCAACAAAAAAACAATAAATCTAGAACACATATCCCAGTCAGTGGACATAGAATTGAAGAACTTAGAAAACAACCACTTGAAGAGCTTCTAACCATTGCAGATGAACTTCAAGTTGAAAATCCACACCAACTCAAACGTCAAGATTTAATTTTTGAAATTTTAAAATCACAAGTGACGCAGGGTGGATTTATCCTTTTTACAGGTATTTTAGAGATTGCAAATGACGGTTTTGGATTTTTAAGAGCAATTGATGCAGATTTTAGTAACAGTAGTAGTGATGCGTATGTTTCAGCAACACAAATTAGAAAATTTGCACTTAGAATTGGGGATATCGTCACGGGTCAAGTACGTCCACCAAAAGATCAAGAACGATACTACGCACTACTAAAAATTGAAGCAATTAACTATCTTCCAATGGCAGATAGTAGAAATAGACCACTTTTTGATAACTTAACGCCACTTTATCCAACAGAACAGATCAAACTAGAGTACAGTCCACTAAAACTAACGGGACGTGTACTTGATCTTTTTGCTCCAGTAGGAAAAGGACAGAGGGGGCTTATCGTTGCACCTCCAAGAACAGGTAAAACTGAACTTTTAAAAGAACTCGCACACGGAATCACACATAACCATGCAGAAGTAGTCCTTTTAGTGTTACTTGTTGATGAGAGACCTGAAGAGGTAACAGACATGCAACGCTCCGTTAAAGGAGAAGTATTTAGCTCAACCTTTGACCTCCCACCTGCAAACCATGTCCGTGTGGCTGAGCTTGTAATTGAACGTGCTAAAAGAATGGTAGAGATGGGTAAAGATGTAGTTATCCTTCTTGATTCTATCACCAGACTTGCACGTGCGTATAATACCGTCACACCTTCAAGCGGCAAAGTACTAAGTGGTGGTGTAGATGCAAATGCTTTACACAAACCAAAACGATTTTTCGGAGCTGCTAGAAACATTGAACATGGTGGAAGTCTGACAATTATCTCAACAGCACTGATTGAGACAGGAAGCCGTATGGATGAAGTGATCTTTGAAGAGTTTAAAGGAACAGGAAACTCTGAAACAGTACTCAACAGATATGTAGCTGATAGAAGAATTTACCCAGCAATGAGCATCCTAAAATCAGGAACTAGAAAAGAGGAGCTTCTACTCAAACCTGAACTACTTCAAAAAGTATGGGCACTTCGTTCTGCAATGAGCCAAATGGAAGATGTTGAAGCACTCAAATTTTTATACAAAAAAATGCAAAAAACAAAAGACAATGATGAGTTTTTAGCCATCATGAATGAGGGCTAAAACAGCCCATGCGTGCAGGAGTATATGATAGTGGAGTTGGTGGACTCACTGTTGTAAAGTCTCTTATCCAACACAAACTATTCGATGAAATTATCTACTTTGGGGACACAGCTCGTGTCCCATACGGTATCAAAGATAAAAATACAATCACCCGCTACTCACTTGAAGCCCTAGAATTTTTCAAAAACTTTGATATCGATATCATGATTGCTGCGTGTAACTCAGTATCTGCATATGCCATTGATGAGCTTAAAGCAAATGCACCTTTTAAAGTCTCAGGCGTTATCAAACCAGGTGTATTAGCCCTTAAAAATAAAATCCCAAATCGTGAAGCCAAAATTCTCATTCTCGGAACCAATGCTACTATCAATAGTGGGAAATATGAGAGATTATTAAATACCCATGGCTATCAAAACATTGAGTCACTCGCCCCTTCCTTATTTGTTCCTGTAGTTGAAGAGGGTCTTTTTAATGGAAAAGTTTTAGAAACGGTTATGAGGCATTATTTTGAAGGTATCACGCAACCAGATGCTATTATCTTAGGATGTACACACTTTCCACTGATCTCAAAAGAGATTCAAAAGTTTTTTCCCAAAGCAGTGTTGATTCACTCTGGAGAAGCAGTAGTTGAATTTTTGGAAGATGCATTTGGAATTACTGAAACTCATGAAAATACACAAATGAAATTTTTTGCATCGGAAAATCCTGATAAATTAAAAGAAGTTGCGAAACGTTGGTTAAAAGACTAACGCTTTGACCATCCATCACGCTTAGTCACTTTTCGCTTCTTTTGCACTTTTGTTTTAGACTTCTTTTTCCCAAAAGCTCCATCTGTTTTTTTTGTCTCTTTGCTACTTTTTCGAGCCTTTTTTTGAGCTTCTGTAATTATGGGAGCATACTCTTTGATAATCTCTCTATCGATCTTTTTTCCCATTAATCGTTCCACATCTTTTAGCGCAATCTCCTCTTTTGGGGAAATGAGCGTGATCGCCAAGCCCTCAACATCTGCACGTCCTGTTCTTCCTATTCGATGGATATAATCTCCCACAACATGAGGAAGATCATAATTTATAACTGTCATAAGTGTAGGAATATCTAAACCCCTTGCAGCAATATCTGTTGCCACTAACACACGAACTTTCCCTTCTCTAAAATCACTCAATGCCCTACTTCGTGCACCTGTACTTTTATCTCCATGAATGACAGAAGTTTTTAATCCATTTAAATTTAACTCTTTAACAATTTCGTCAGCTTCAAGTTTTTTACGCGTAAACACTAAAACCTGCGGATAATTTTGCGAACCTATAAGATAAGAGAGAAGCTCAATTTTACGCTCTTTTTCTACAGGATAAATCACCTGTTTTACATTTTTAGCACTAGTTCCCATGCTATCAACTTCGATAAGCTTCACACGTTGAAGTATTTGATCTGCCAATCTTTTCACTGATCCTGAAAGCGTAGCAGAGATAAAAATATTTTGTCGATTTTGGGGAAGATGGGATAAAACTTGCGTCACTTCATGGACAAATCCCATATCTAGTATCGTATCTGCTTCATCAAGTACCAGATATTTCACACTAGATAAACTGAGATTTTTTTGATGGATATGCTCTAACAATCTACCAGAAGTGCTCACTATGATATCCACTCCTGCTTCTAGTTTTTTTATTTGAGCATTAATATTAGTACCACCAAAAAGTACAACACTTTTTAAAGGAAGATACTTTCCATACACTTCAAAACTAGCATGAACTTGACGTGCTAATTCACGTGTAGGAACAATAATAATTGCTTTTGGGTAATGTTTAGAATCTTCATATGACTTACTAAGTTCTTGAAGTATTGGCAGGGCAAAACCAGCTGTTTTCCCCGTACCTGTTTGCGCACCTGCGAGGATATCACGACCACCAAAGATGGCAGGGATAAGCTCTTCTTGTATAGGAGTAGCGCTCTCATACCCCTTATCTTTCAATGCATTTAAAATTTCAGTAGACAATCCTAGTGTGACAAGTGACATGACAACTCTCTATTTTTTTAAGCATTGTATCTTATATCGTTTTTATTTTCCACTAGATCTATGCAATGGATGTTTATAATCTGTTTTTTCACATCCACTAAAAAGTGTTGAAAAAGCAAAAAGTGACATCATTATCAGTACAATTTTTTTCATTTTTATGATTCTCCTATCTATTTGATTATATAATCGTCTTTTTTATCAAAACCTTTATTTTAATGTAGTAGAATAGAGATAACTTAGTCATCAAGGATGTTAATTTGTCGCAAGTTTTAGCCCTAAAGTACAGACCCTCAACTTTTGATAGGCTCATAGGTCAAGAGACTATTACACAAACACTTACGATGGCATTGGATCAAGACAGACTCTCTCATGCTTACCTATTTTCAGGACTTCGTGGAAGTGGTAAAACTTCTACTGCACGTATTTTTGCAAAATCTTTAGTCTGTGACAATGGCCCAACATCTACACCATGTGAAGTATGTGAAAACTGTGTTACAGCAAATGAAAATAGGCATATTGATATCGTAGAGATGGATGCCGCGAGTAGCCGTAAGATTGATGATATCAGAGGACTTATCGAACAGACAAAATACAAACCAAATTTATCACGTTTTAAAATATTTATCATAGATGAAGTCCACATGCTCACCAAAGAGGCATTTAATGCCCTTTTAAAAACACTTGAAGAACCACCTGAGTATGTAAAATTTATCTTAGCCACAACTGATCCGATGAAACTTCCTCCTACCATTTTATCACGTACGCAACATTTTCGATTTAAAAAGATCCATGCACCAGAAGTTGTCAAACATCTCTCTCATATCTTAAATTTGGAAAATGTCGAGTATGAAGCAGAAGCACTTAGCATGCTCACCCGTGCGGGAAATGGTTCACTAAGGGATACTCTCACTTTATTAGACCAATCTATCATCTTCTCTAAAAATTTTGTAGATGCAAAAAGTGTCGCTTCGATGCTTGGTATCTTAGATCCTGAATTTATCGATTCGATTTTTGATGCAATTTTCAAAAATGATAGAGACAGGGTTATTAGCCTTATCAAAGAGCTTGAAAATTATGAAAGTGAAGTGGTTATAGATGAAATTATATCTTATGTAAAAGAGCGATTTTTCCAAAGAGACGCTCGTTTTTCTACCATGTTAAGTGATCGATATTTTAGAATCTTAAGTGAATCTAAAAATTTACTCTTTTTAAATGCCGATAGTGGTTTTGTACTCACGCTACTGTTCTTCAAAATGATTGAAGCTACTAAAATTAAAGATATTGATGAAATGATTGATGAATTAGAAAAAAACATCACCATAGAACCAACACAAAAACCTCAAAATAATGCAGTACAAAAAGAGATTCCTGTACCTCCAACAGCGCCAACTCCTCCAGCACAGGTCATAGCATCAGAACCTGAGCCAGCACCGATAATTGAGCCAGTTGTCGAAACCCCAGCAGTAATTCCAGAACCTGTAAAACAAAATCCTCATGCTAAAACATTTCAAGAGTTGATTGAAAAACTTTATGATAGAAACTATGAATTGGGAGAGTGTTTTAAAAACTCTATTGAATTTGTTGACTTTGAAGATAACCAACTAAAACTCATCTCGTGTGCACAAGATGTCTGTAAAAAAACACTGAGACAAAGTTCAGGTCATATTAAACATTTTGTTCAAGAGTGTTTTGGATTTGAAGCGAAAATCTCTATGATTCCATGTCCTGAAGATAAGGAGACTCCCATAACCCCTCCTCATGCCAATGAAAGTTCAAGTGCTATGATTGAGGATGTTGAGTTTCAAGAAGAAGAAAAACCAACAGATAGTTGTATCGCAAATGAAGTGGTAAGCAGTACCAATGAAATAGATGCAAATGATATCATGGAAAATGATTTTATCAAAAAAGCACAAGAGCTCTTTGAACCCAAAAAGATCATCGTAAAATCAAAAATTTAAGCACTTTGTAAACCTGCAAAATCGTTATCAAATCAAAGGTTTAGCCCAAATTGGCTAAAATCTCTAAAATTTTATAAACTGCAGGGAAAAATAAGTGATTACACTCAAAGAAGCTTTAAAACTCTCGCCTGAAGAGCTTGTCAACTTCAAACAGGATTTAGCCAAAAAGATCAAAGAAAACTCAGATTTAGGTGCTTATGTCGAACAACTCACAGACAGTGAAATTAATGAATACGGTACAGGTGTACCAATAGCAATCAAAGATAATATTCAAGTTGATGGATGGAACGTTACTTGTTCTTCTAAAATACTTCAAGGATATGTTGCCCCATACAATGCAACGGTTATCGATAAAATGGTAGAAAATAATTTATCAGCATTTGGAAGAACTAACATGGATGAGTTTGCTATGGGAAGCTCTACTGAGACTTCATTTTATGGAAAAACACTCAACCCTCATAATCCAAACTGTGTACCAGGTGGTAGTAGTGGAGGAAGTGCCGCTGCTGTTGGAGCAGGACTTGCTATCGCCGCACTTGGAAGTGATACAGGTGGAAGTATCAGACAACCCGCTGCATTTTGTGGCTGTGTTGGGATGAAACCAACGTACGGAAAAGTGAGTCGTTATGGACTTGCCGCGTACTCTAGCTCACTTGATCAAATAGGGCCTATCACACAAAATGTCGAAGATGCTGCTATCTTATACGATATCTTAGCAGGACACGAACCAAAAGATTCTACCTCTTTAAATATCCCACATGAGAAAGTGAGTGACAAACTTGATGGTGATAAAAAACTCACCATTGCAGTCATTGAAAACTATCTTGATGAAGCGGGTGATGAAGTTAAAAAATCAACTTTAAACGCGATAAAAGCGTTAGAAGAAGCTGGTCACAAGATCATTTACAAAAACATGATTAACTCAAAATATGACATCGCAGCCTATTATGTTGTAGCTTCAGCAGAAGCAAGTGCAAATTTAAGCCGATATGATGGTATAAGATATGGAAATAGAGCGGAGGCAGGTGCACTCAAAGAGATGTATCTAAAAACAAAAAGTAAAGGTTTTGGAGCGGAAGTAAAACGGAGAATTTTACTTGGAACATTTGTACTCAGTAGTGGATATTATGATGCATACTACATCAAAGCACAAAAAGCAAGACATCTTATCAAAGCACAATTTGAAGATATTTTTAAAGAGGCCGATCTTATATTTACACCAGTTGCACCAACACCAGCTTTTGAGTTTGGTAGCAAAAAGGATCCATTAGAGATGTATTTGAGTGATATTTATACTATTGCTATTAATCTTGCTGGGCTACCTGCTATTTCTGTACCTATCGGAAACAGTACACAAGGGCTTCCAATTGGGGGACAATTTATCGCACCTGCATTTGATGAACAAACACTTTTTGATGGTGCACTTAGTTTAGAAAATATTTTGAAATAGAGAGGGATTTAATTTATGAAAATAAGACAAAAAGCACTTACATTTGAAGATGTACTACTGATTCCTGCTTATTCAGAAGTACTACCAAAAGAGGTCAATATCCATGCACAATTAACAAAAGAGTTGACACTAAACATTCCTTTTGTATCAGCAGCCATGGATACCGTAACAGAGTATCAAGCAGCAATCAAAATGTCAAGACTTGGCGGTATCGGTATCATCCATAAAAACATGGATATTGAAACACAAGCAAAACAAGTCAACCGTGTTAAAAAAAGTGAGAGTGGTATCATCAATGAACCGATCCATTTAAGACCGTATGACACAATACAAGATGCAAATAATTTGATGATTGAGTATCGAATATCAGGCTTTCCTGTAGTAGATGATAACAATCGTCTTGTGGGTATTTTAACCAACAGAGATTTACGATTTGAGACTGATTTTAGCCAGAGTGTAGACATGCATATGACCAAAGCACCACTCATTACCGCACCTCATGGTATCTCTTTGGATGAAGCAGAGAAGATATTTAAACAACATAAAATTGAAAAACTCCCACTTGTGCATGAAAATGGTACACTTGCAGGACTCATCACCATTAAAGATTTGAAAAAAAGAAAAGAATTTCCAAACTCGTTTAAAGACAAATATGGAAGACTAGGCGTAGGTGCTGCTATTGGTGTTGGACAGATAGATCGTGCTAGTGCATTAATCGATGCAGGGGTAGATGTTTTAGTCTTGGACTCTGCACATGGACATTCAAAAGGGATTATGGATACAGTCAAAGAGATCAAAAGTAAATTTGATATCCAAATCATTGCTGGAAATGTTGCTACACCTGAAGCAGTAAAAGCACTCATTGAAGCGGGAGCAGATGCCGTAAAAGTAGGTATCGGGCCTGGTAGTATCTGCACCACAAGAATCGTAGCAGGTGTAGGTGTACCACAGATCACAGCCATAGAAACTTGCGCAAAAGAGGGAGCACTTCATGGTGTTCCAGTGATTGCAGATGGTGGTATCAAATACTCTGGAGATGTTGCTAAAGCACTTGCTGTAGGAGCAGGAACGGTGATGATTGGAAGTCTGCTTGCTGGAACAGAAGAGAGCCCAGGAGAAGCAATTACCTATCAAGGACGTCAATATAAAACATATCGTGGCATGGGAAGTATTGGTGCTATGGACAAAGGAAGTACAGATAGATATTTCCAAGAAGGAACAGCCGCTGATAAACTTGTTCCTGAAGGTATTGAGGGAATGGTTCCTTATCGTGGTAAGATGAGTGTAGTCATACACCAACTCATCGGAGGGTTAAGAGCTTCTATGGGTTATGTCGGAGCTAAAGATATCCCAACTTTTCAAGAAAAAGCAGAGTTTGTAGAGATCACTTCAGCGGGCTTAAAAGAGAGTCATGTACATGATGTAACGATCACGAAAGAAGCTCCAAACTACCACGCACAATAATTTAAATTTATTTTAGGTAGGCACTTACGTAGCCTACCACACTACTCTCATCACCACTTGCATCTGCGCTTGTTCTATAATCCAGCAAATCTACTGTTAAATCTACCTCATCAGCGACTTGTAACATCGCTTTAACACCTATCATTCCACAGGCTTCACACCCTTTATCTAATATTGAAATATCTTTTTTCAACATACCATTGAGACAAATATTATCAAGTTTCTTAGCATTATCAAGCGTATAAAAATGGCTTAAATCTGTACTAATTACTACAACATTGTCTCGATCTTTTAAAAGGTCTTTTATAAGTTTGGCAATTTTTCTATAATCTGCTTTTCCATAAATAAACTCAATCACTTTTGCATGTGGTAGGTAGTGTTTGATAAGAGGCATTTGGGTCTCTGTACTATGTTCAGTACTATGTGCTTTTTGGGAAAATCCAATTGGAAAATGCTTTTTTATCTTTTCCAAATATTCAATATCAATTTCCAAATCCTGACATGGTGTCTCATAATATTCTTGTGTACTACCACTCAAACCATCAATATAAACACGATGACTAGGACCTATGACAATAACTCTTTTTGCTTTACTATTTGCTAATAACCTATAAGCAAAATTTGCCGTAAATCCGCTATAGATATATCCAGCATGAGGAACGATAATAGCCCTAGGAACTTCTTTTAAAAGCTTCTTGTCACTAAGTTTCTCATCTAAAATCCGATTCCACTTTTGTATCATTTTTTCAATTTCTGAACAATTTTTAGGATAAAATTGTCCTCTTACCCCAGCAACTCTTTTCATTTTATCTTCTCCACTCGATAGAGGTAAATTTGCGGATTTTTTTCAAGGCAATTAGTTCGTAATCCTGCTTTTTGACAAAGATGTGCAAAGAAATTGTCAAACCTTGGAAGCTGTTCCCACACTTG
>JADGDK010000087.1 GCA_016744895.1 Campylobacterales bacterium
CTTTTAGGTAATCATCTTTTAGAGAATGGATTTTCACTTCTTTTTGGAGCGTATTATTTTAATGATGCATTACTTTATACTAAGGCAAAAGAGATCCTGAAAATAGAACTAGAAGAACAGATATTAGCAGATGGTGCACATTTTGAATTAACTCCAATGTATCATCAAATTATGTTTTATAGGTTGCTTGATTGTCTTAATGTAGTGACACAAAATGAATGTTTTGAAAAAGAGTTTGTATTTCTTTTACGAGAAAAAGCTGTAGTTATGCTTTCATGGCTTATGCAAATAAGTTATCGTAACAATACTATACCTCATTTCAACGATAGTACTGATAGGATTGCTCCAACGTCATTAATACTTTTTAAGTATGCAGAAAGATTAGATGTGCATGTAAAAGAAATATTGTTGCTTAGTGAGAGTGGATATAGAATAATTGACACAGATTTTTATGAGTTAAGAGTTGATGTTGGTGAAATAGGACCTTCATATATACCAGGTCATGCACATAGTGATACTTTTAATTTTGAATTACAAGTTGATGGTAAACCTTTTATTGTAGATACAGGTACATCAACCTATGAAAGTAATGATAAACGTTTAAAAGAGCGGCAAACAAGTGCTCACAATACAGTAAAAATTGGAAATATTGAACAATCTGGTGTATGGTCAAGTTTTAGGGTAGCAAATCGTGCTCATATTATCTCTTTAAAAGAAAATGAAAATGTTATCACGGCTTCTCATGATGGCTATAAAAAATTTGGAATTGTTCATCAACGGACATTTTCTACAAGTGAAAAAAGTATTCATATAAAAGATCTGCTTGTTGGTGGAGAAAATAGTAATCAAGTTCATAAGGCGTATTTACATTTTCACCCTTCCGTAGGTATTATAAGAATTGAAGAAGATAAAGTTGTAACAAAAAATGTAATTTTATCAATAAAGGGTTCAAAAAATTTACGATTGGACGATTTTACTTTTGCAAATGGTTTTAACAAATACCAAGATGCAAAAGTATTAATAATTACTTTTGCAAATGATCTTTTAGTTGAAATAGCAATTATTTAATAAATACTTTAATTAATTTAATTAATTTAAAGTATTTATTAATATATTTAATTATAGAATAAGAGCTAAATAAGAATTTAAAAGATAGTATTTAAAGAAAAAATGTGCAAAAAGTAATTAATATTAAATAAAATGCTATTTTTGTAAAAAAAAATTAACATTTAACTTTAATATAATATTTAATTCTTTATAATAGTTAAAACGACATAAAATAAAAGGCAGTAGGTATGAAATACAAATATGTAACAATTGCATCTATAATAGTAGCATCGGTTTTGATGGGTGGTTGCAGCTCTAAGTCAAGTCAGTATGTACTTTTTAATGATAAATCAATTGATGCGGTAACTCCTGAAATGAAACAGGGGCAAGCTATGAATACAAATTTAGCAATAAGTGATAATTATGAGTATAAGCTTATCCCAAATAATAGGCTTTCAATTTTAGTATATAATCATCCAGAATTGAGTACTAGAGATGTAAGAGCACAAGTTTCGCCTGCCGATGAAAGAGGAGCACTTATTGCTAAAGATGGAACTATCAATATTCCACTTGTTGGAGTAGTACGTATTGCTGGATTGTCTGCACGTGAGGCAGGAGACTTACTTTCTCGTGAATATGCAAGATATGTAAAAAATGCTCATGTTACTCTTGAGGTATTAAACAAAAGAGTTTATGTACTTGGTGAAGTAAGAACACCAGGACGTGTTAATATCATTGAAGATACAAGTAATGTGTTAGAAGCAATTTCAAGTAGTGGTGGGATGACTGATTTTGCTGCTAGAAATAATATTCAGATCATTAGAGGAACACAAAGTAAACCAATTGTTAAAACTATTAATTTGACAAAGGTAAGTTCGTTAGGGTATGGAAATCTAACGTTACAACCAAATGATGTTATATATGTATTACCAAGTAAATTAAGACAGAGAAATATGGCAATTGCTGAGGCACTGCCTGGTATTAATATAGTTCAAAGTATTTTGGGTGCACTTTTTACAGGTAAACAGCTAACGAATACTCGAATATTTAACGTCAACGATTTTACAAATTTTCAACAATAAGAAAAGGGAGATAGAGTATGCAAAATTCTCAATTAAATTTGTCCAGAACGGATGAAAGTGGAGATTTTAAAAAAGTACTAAGTGTACTTGGAAAACAGAAAGCATTGAGTTTTCTTATTGTTTTACTTTTTTTGATTGGTGGAGTTATGTATTCATACTTTACTCAACCAACTTATGAGACATATTCAACAATTGAAGTGAGTAAAGATAACTTAGATTTGAGTCTTGATACTGTCGTTAGAGGTGGTGGTCTAGGTGATGATACAACTTTAATTGATACAGAAGTTGAGATTATTAAATCACGTCATTTAATTGAAAAAGCACTTGATAACGTTGGTTATGGTATGCGATACTTTACAACTACTGGTTATAAATCACAAGAACTTTATACAAATAGTCCAATTAAAATTACAGAACTTAAAGTAAAAGACCCACTTTTTTATAATACAAAGTTTATTGTTGAACCAATAAATGACAATACCTATAAAATTTATCCAGACTCTGGAGGTTTTATTGGTGGTATTAAAAAATCTATTGCATCATTACTTGGTAAAAAGAGAAGAAATATAAGTTATAGTGGACAGCATGAGTTTTCTGAAAGAATTGATAATAACTATTTTTCACTTGTTGTTAAAAAAGTTGGAGCATTAGAAAATGGGAGTTACTCATTTTTATCGTTAGATAAAGATAAAGCAATTAATATTGTATCAGAGAACTTAAGTGTTTTTTCATTATCAAAAAATGGTTCAATTATTAAAATGATTTATCAAGATAATAGTTCTGGTCGTGCTAAAGATTTTCTTGATAGCCTTGTAAATGTATATCTTGATCAAAGTGTTGAGAAAAAAACTTCTCAAGCTTCTAGTGCATTGACTTTTGTTGATCAACAACTTCAAGAGGTAAGTAAAAAACTACAAAGTTCAGCGGTAAAATTAGAGAACTATAAAGAAGAAAATAATCTTGTTGATATTCAAACTGAATCTCAAACAACATTAACAAGCTTAAGTAACTTTAAAAATCAACTTTCAGAGATAAAAATTCAAGAGAGTGCTTTTAGTGCGCTATATAATGAGTTTAAAACTGGTAATTATGGAGCCGTATCTTCATTGTCACTTCAATATCCAGTACTTGGGACACTTTTAAATGATTTGCAAACGGCAAAATCTGACCGTATTAAATTGTTATCAATTTATACAGATTTACATCCTGATGTTGCACAAGTTGATGAAAAAATTAATGACACAAAAATGGCATTAGAGAGTGCAATTGAAAGTATTAGTGATGGAATTAGAGAGAAAAAGAGATCATTAGAAGATACACTTTACAATAGTGAAACAAAACTCTTAAAGTTTCCAGAAAAAGAGAGAGAGTTAGCGGATCTTCAAAGAAAATATAAAATTAATGAAAAAACTTATGAGTTTTTGCTTCAAAAACAAGCAGAAATGTCTATCAATAAAGCATCAACAGTATCAAACAATCGTGTACTTGATCGTGCGGTAAAAGAGGATATGCCTGTAAAACCAAATATGCCAATGATTGCTAGTGCAAGTTTATTGCTAGGTGTTATAGTTGCAATGTTATTAGCATTTTTAAGAGATGTATTAGATCATAAGATTAAAACAAGGGAAGAGTTATCTGGCGCAACTCGAATACCATTTTATGGAATTGTACCACACGTAAAAAATTCTGATAAAATGTTTACAATCGATGATCAGCAGTCTGTCGCAAGTGAAGCATTAAGGCTGATAAGAACAAACTTGGAGTTTATTGCAACAGAAAATAAAAGTAAAGTCATTGTTGTTACTTCAACTGTTCCGAGTGAAGGAAAAACAACAATTGCGACTAATTTAGCAGCTGTATTTGGAATGGGTGATAAAAAATGTATTGTACTTTCACTTGATATGAGAAGACCAATGTTACATAAAGTTTTTTCACTTACTAATAAGATTGGTATGAGTACGGTACTTTCTAAAAAAAGTGCACTTAAAGAAGTTGTTTGGGAACATAAAAAGATTAAAAATCTTGATATTATCACTTCAGGTCCGATTCCACCAAATCCATCTGAGTTGATGCAAGCAGGTAAAATTGAAGAGATCATTAAAGAGCTTAGAAAAGAGTACGATTATATTATTGTTGATTCTCCACCGATGGGTCTAGTTACAGATGCCTTGTTAATTATGAAACAAGCAGATATATCATTGGTTGTATTTAGATCAGAGTTCTCTGAAAAAGATTATGTCAAATCACTAGAAGATATAGTGACTTCATATAATATTGACAATGTTGGTTTGGTTTTAAATGGTGTAAAACCAAGATATATGTCTCAAAGTTTTTTTAAATATAGTTATACATATAAATAGAAAGTAGAGTAGATGTTAGGGAGTGAGCTAAGTTTAATAGACGGACTATTGATACTATTATTAACAATGTTATTAATTAGTATGGTTATTAAGTTTTCTAGTAAAATGGGAATGCTTGATATCCCTAACGACAGAAGTTCACATGTTGATCCTACACCTAGGGGTGCAGGTGTTGCAATGTTCTTTGCGTATATGTCTATTTTATGTTTATTTCATTTAGACTTTATCTATGAATATATTGGATTTTTTATAGCACTTACGTTGATATTTGCAGTTGGTGTATATGATGATAATAAGGGTGTTTCTCCTAAATTAAAATTTATAGTTATTATTGCTGCAACGCTACTCATATTTTTTATTAATGATTTTCAAATCAGTACCGTTGGAACTTGGTTTGGATATGAGACAAAGTTACCATGGATTATCGCTCTTTTACTGACGATATTTGCAATAGTAGGGTTTACAAATGCCTTAAATCTTTTGGATGGTTTAGATGGACTTGCTGGTAGTATTTCCTTAGTGATTTTTGCATCATTTGCATATATTGGATATGTTTATGCTGATAATTTTATCATTACTATTTCATTAATTATGATTTTTGCATTGATTGGATTTTTATTTTTTAATTGGAATCCGGCGTCTATATTTATGGGTGATAGTGGTTCTTTAGTTTTTGGTTTTGCAATTGCTGTTGTGGCAATAAAAGCTATAGAACATGTAAGTGTTACTTCTATACTTTTGTTAGCGTCAATGCCAATTGTAGATACTTTAGTTGTTATGACTAGACGGATGCAAAGAGGGTTGTCTCCATTTAATCCTGATAAGACACATATACACCATAAAATGCTTACATGGAGAGGAAGCGTTGATCACTCTGTACTTATCTTGGTAGTGATACAAATAGTATTTTCTTTTATAGGCCTTCTTCTTCGTGAACATGGTGATGAGAGTAGTTTCTTTTTAGTAGTGCTTATGTTGTATCTATTTTTTAACTTTTTAGATGAGAGAAAACTTGTAAGAGATAAATTATCTATTACAAAAATGAAGAAAAAGATGGCATTAGTCATTAAGGAAGATATAACGCATAAAAAGGCAGTTATGATTTTAGGGGCAATTATTGTTATATTACTAGCGCTTAGAGTTGCTTTGTAGATTTTTTTTGTTATACTATATTTTACCAAATTAACAGTGGACAATATATGATTTACGAACATGAAATCCCTAGCCAAAGCCGTCTTTATTTTGGCAAAAGTGCAAAATTAAAACGAAATATTGAAGCAATTGCTAGTGATATATTATATGAAGAACATTATGAAGAGATTGCAACACCCGTTTTTTCTTATCATCAACATGACAGTATCAAAGAACAAGAACTTATACGTTTTTCAGATGCTTATAACCATATTATTTCTCTTCGAGCAGATAGTACACTGGATATAGTACGTATTATTACTACTAGACTGGGTAAAAGCTCTGATCAAAAAAAGTGGTTTTATATTCAACCTGTATATAAATACCCGAGTTTAGAAGTAAATCAAATTGGAGCTGAAGAGATTGAAAATAGTGATCTCTCACTTAGCATCAATGATAGTGCAAAAGTTTTAAATGCATTAAAATTGAAACCTTTATTGCAAATATCAAATATTAATATTCCACGTTTAATCGCTAAAGAGTTAAATCTTTCATTAGATCTATTTAAAAATGCTAATTTGGAAGAGATTTTAAATTTAAATATACCATGGCTTAGCCAACTTGCATATTTACAAAAAATATCACAAATAGATGCTCTTATAGATGAAGTACCAGAACTTTTAAAAGCAGAACTTTTAAAGATTAAATTATTATGCGAAGCAATCAATTATCCAGATATTGTAATTGCGCCACTATATTATGCAAAAATGCAGTATTATGATAATCTATTTTTTAGATATATTCAAAATAATGAGACACTAGGTATGGGTGGAAATTATAACCATAGAGATTTAAATGCAACAGGATTTGCACTTTATACAGATAAATTAATTGAGGAAATGAGTCATTAAATGAAACAAGCAAATATGATAGTAGGGTTACAATGGGGTGACGAGGGTAAAGGTAAGATAGTAGATCATCTGGCACAAAATGCAGATGCAGTGTGTCGTTTTGCAGGTGGTCATAATGCTGGACACACAATAGTAGTAGATGGAACAAAATACGCACTTCATCTTATACCATCAGGTGTTTTAAATGAAAAGGCTATGAATATCATCGGTAATGGTGTTGTAATCAGTCCTGAAAATCTTATCGACAAAGAGCTCAAACAGTTTGATAATTTAAAAGGAAGACTTTTCATAAGTGATAAAGCTCATCTATTACTACCTTATCACGCACTTATAGATCAAGGTAAAGAGAGACTTCGAAAAAAAGCAATTGGAACTACAGGTAAGGGGATAGGTCCAGCTTATATGGATAAAATTGTAAGAGTGGGCCATCGTGTTGGAGAGTTGCATCATACTGAAAAATTAGCTGATAAAATTATCAGTTATTTTGAGTCAAATAAGACACTTTTTGATGCATTAGAGATAGAGATACCAACATATGAGGGATTATTAAAAGATTTAAATCACTATAAAACTGAATTAGAACCTTATATTGCTGATACTACACAAATGGTTTGGGATTATTTGGATTCTGGAAAGCGTGTATTGTTAGAGGGAGCACAAGGTACAATGCTTGATATTGACCACGGTACATATCCATTTGTTACAAGTTCAAATACTGTAAGTGCAGGAGCATGTACAGGGCTTGGTCTAAATCCAAAAAATATTGGAAAAGTAACTGGTATTGCAAAAGCATACTGTACTCGTGTTGGAAATGGTCCATTTCCAAGTGAAGATTTTGGAGAAGATGGTGATCGTATGGCTGATGTTGGTCATGAATATGGTACAACAACTGGACGTAAAAGAAGATGTGGATGGTTTGATGCAGTGGCAGCTAAACATGCTTCAAGGCTTAATGGGTGTGATCAGATTGCTTTGATGAAGTTAGATGTATTAGATGGTTTTAAAGAGATCAAAGTATGCGTTGCTTATGAATTTGAAGGTAAAGAGATTGATTATGTGCCTTATGATTTAGAAGATGTAAAACCTATCTATAAAAGTTTTAAAGGCTGGGATATGGTTGAAGGTGTAAGAGAATATGATCAATTACCAATTGAGGCAAAAGAGTATGTCAAAGTTCTTGAAGAGTTAACATCAACAAAAATAGGCATCATATCTACGAGTCCAGATAGAAAAGATACTATTATAGTAAAATGAAAACAAAATTTTCTCAACTTGTCAAAGTAAAAAAACGAAGAGTTGATGAAATTGAAAATGAATTATTAGATATACAAAATCAAAGACGAAGTATACTTATAAAGATTGAGGATATTTTGAAAGAGATATCTTTGATCAAAACGCCTAAAAGTGGTTCATTTTCTCAGATAAATATCTCTCATATGCATCTTAAGAATTTCTCAATTCAAAAACGTGCATATGAAGAAGAGATTATAAGAGTAGACCGTCAAATTATAGGTCTTAAAGAGCTTTACAAAGAAGCCAATATAGAGTTTGAAAAAGTAAAATATTTAGAAGATTTAGAGATTAAAAAGCAGCTTCAACTATTAAAAATTAAAGAGAATAAAGATATGGATGAGATAGCAAATCTTTTATTTACAAAACAGAGAATGGAAGCTAAAGTATGATGAAATATCTTCTTTTGATATCAATATTTTGTATAGCTTTACAAGCCAAAACATCTTTAATAGATTGTGATCAAATTTTTGAACAGAGAAAAGATGAAATTTTACGTGAAATGGAGCGTATAGATGAGCGACAACAAGAGTTTGAAGCTTATCAAGAGGCTTCTAAAGCATTAATGGAGCAAAAGGATCAAAAGCTTTCTCTTAAATTAAATGAACTCAATGCAACACTGACAAAAGTTGAAAAGACTAAAAAAGAGGTTTTACAACTTTATGAGGATAATAAAAAGTTACTTGAAGAGATAAAAGATGCAAAAGATGATAAGGTCAGTGCTACCTATCTAAAAATGAAAGATAAAAAAGCAGCAGCTATTTTAGATAATATGCCAAGAGAAAAAGCTGCAAAGATTCTTTTTACATTAACACCAAAAAAGATTTCAAAAATCATGGCTAAGATGAATCCTGTTAATGCATCGGAGGTAACACTGCTTTTAAAAGCTGGACCGCCGTTTGATCAAAATATCACCAAGTAATACACTATTTACCAAAACTTCGCTAATATATCCCACTTAAGATAATATTTTAATAAGGCTCTCATATGAAGATTCCATTACCTCACGCTCCGTATATTGCAAATAAAATTTCCATAGATCTATTAAACTCCGGATATGCTACTTTTACGAAGGGAATTGAGCCAATTAAAGCTTGTGCACAAGAGATTCTAGAAGAAGACTTAGAAAAAGAAAAAGCTTTAGAAGCGAGAGTTGAAGAGATTTTAACAGAAAATGAAGATGAGATGGAGTTTATGCAAGTAGACCGTCGTAGCATGTTTTGGATGATCAAAAAGAAAATTGCAAAAGAGCATGATTTTATACTCTCATATGAAGATCGTTTTAGTAATGTGGCGCATCTTATCTTAGATAAGCTCTGGGAAGAGAGCTTGATGGATTATAGTGTGACTGAAAACTTGATGAAAAATGTTATATATACTTCAATCGAAGATTATATTCAAGGCTTTGAAGATATTGAGCAAACTGTTATTGATAAAATTGATGGAATGAAGCGAAAAATAATTCCTGGAACTGACATATATAATACACTTTTCGAGAGACTATATCGTGAAGAACTTCAAAGAAAAGGGATGTTTTAATGGCTCATAATGTTTGGATATATTTGGAAAATGGTACTTTTTTAGAGGCAAAAAGCTTTGGATCTGCTGGAACTAAAGTTGGAGAAATAGTTTTTAATACTTCTATGACAGGGTATCAAGAGATCATGAGTGATCCTAGCTATGCTGGACAATTTGTTGTTTTTACAATGCCTGAAATTGGAAATGTTGGATGTAATGACGATGATATGGAAAGTAACAGTGTGCATTCATCTGGTATGATTGTACGTTCATATCAAGATAGATATTCAAATTTCCGTGGTGAAAATAGCTTATCAGATTTTTTAAATAAGTCTGACGCTTTAGGAATTTGTGATATTGATACTAGATATCTTACAAAAATGATCAGAGATGAAGGTCCTCAAATGATGGTCGCTTCTACTGAGATTAGTGATAAAGATGAACTGAAAAAGATACTTGAAAAGACACCGCGTATTGAAGAGATCAATTATATTGAGCAAGTGAGTACCAAAGAAGTTTATACACACGATAGTGGTACATGGGATAATGAAAATCAGAAATATAGCGAACCATTAACACTTGGGAAAAAGATTGTTGTTTTAGATTTTGGTGTGAAACGAAATATTCTAAATGAATTGAGACAAACAGGTTTGAGTGTAGAAGTTGCCCCGAATAACACTCCCGCTTTACAGTTAATAGAGCGTTTTCATAATAAAGAGATACATGGTGTATTTTTATCAAATGGACCTGGTGATCCACAAGTTTTAAAATCTGAAGCTCAAGAGATAAAAAAACTTATTGAAGCAAAAGTTCCAATGTTTGCAATTTGTTTAGGACATCAACTCCTCTCTATTGCTCATGGGCATACCACCTATAAACTTAAGTTTGGACAACATGGAGGAAATCATCCAGTTCAAAATCAGCAGAGTAGGGTAGTTGAGATTACTGCACAAAATCATAACTATAATGTGCCTGATTCTATTTGTGATATTGCAAAAGTTACACATATTAACCTTTTCGATAATACTATTGAGGGTGTGAGTTATAATGATGCACCGATATTTTCAGTGCAACATCATCCCGAAGCGAGTCCTGGACCACATGATAGTAAGTATATCTTTCAGGAGTTTGCTAAAACACTTTAGACTTTTTCCCTATTAGTGAAGATCCAATCATAGAGAGCAATACATAGCCTAAAAAGAAGTAGAGTCCAGACTCTACTTTAAGAGCACTATGAATATCTTGTTTTGTTGAAAAAAAGACTACTAACAGAGCTACAATGAAAACATCTGCCATTGACCATTTTCCTAATTTATCAATTGTCGCAATAACATTTTTAGCAAGTCCACTCTCTTTTAAAAATCCATAAAGTATGATTATCATAGTTTTAGCTAGAGGTATAATAATACTAAACGAGAGTACTAGCAAAGCTATAATATAGTTTTGTTGTATAAAAAGTTTTTCGATCGTACCTATAATACTTTTTGTATCAAAGGATAGTGTTACTATTCCAACGACTGGGAGGCTCTTGTAGACGACAACCATCAGTAATGGACCTGTGAGTCCAAAGAAGAGGCTTATGAGTGAAGATAAGCCTATATAGAGTGTGAGAAACTCATAATCTATATATAAAAAAACCAATGCAAATATTATAATAGTCCCAAAAAAATAGTAAAGATAAAGTAGTGATTTTTTTTGACTCAAATTTGCATCTTTTTCTAACTCTTGAACTTTGAGTTGTTCTTTCGTATATTTATCATAAATACCAGCAGTAAGATTTTCTAGAAATTTATCGACTTTATTATTAAGTGCATGGTCTGCATCATTTTGTTTTGAAATTTGTTGTGAGTGTTGGATGTAGTTTGTATTGTTTTCAATTGATTTAAACCCTAAGAAAGTTAAAAGAGCAATGACTATGATAAGTAGTGTTGATTTAATTAGAAGGTGCATGTACATACTCCTATAAGGTGTGTAATCCGACCGAGAAAAATCTCGACCAGAGTACGAAGATAGAATCTATCTTTTTGAAAATTGTGGGCTTCTTCTTGCTTTTCTTCTTCCGTATTTTTTTCTCTCAACAACTCTAGCATCTCTAGTTAAGAGACCATTTGGTTTTAAGATACTTCTAAATTCAGGATCTAATTCAGATAAAGCTCGTGAAATACCATGACGTAATGCATCAGCTTGTGCTGAAAAACCACCACCAAGTGTAGTTGCAACGATGTCAATTGATTGTACTTGTTTTGTTAAATCTAACGGTTGCATAACTCTTTTTTTGATTAGATCAAGTCCACCTAACCATTCATCAAGACTTTGTCCGTTGATTGCCATTTTACCGCTTCCTGGAGTAATCCATACTTTTGCGATAGCTCTTTTTCTTTTACCTGTTGCGTAAACTTTTGCCATT
>JADGDK010000088.1 GCA_016744895.1 Campylobacterales bacterium
GTGTAAAGTTTTGATGCTTGCATCTAACAATATTTTACTTCCAGCATCAGGTAAAGCGATTGCAGTACCTACTCAAGATATGGTACTTGGACTTTACTATATGACGCGTGAGCGTGATGGAGTAAAAGGAGAAAATAAACTTTTTTCAGATATTGATGAAATTATGATTGCAATTGATCAAGGTGTATTGGATACACAAGCAAAAATTAAAACTTCAGTTGATGGTAGACTTGTATATACAACAACAGGAAGAATGATTATTAAGTCAATTTTACCTGATTTTGTTCCAGAAGAGCTATGGAATACTGTTTTGAAGAAAAAAGACATTGGTGCATTGGTTGATTATATTTATAAAGAAGCAGATACATATGCTACTGCTGAAATTTTAGATAATCTTAAAGATCTTGGTTTTAAATATTCTACTCAAGCAGGTATCTCAATTTCAATTGATGATATTAATGTTCCTGAGAGTAAAGTTGGTTATGTAGGTGACTCAAAGAAAAAAGTTATTGAGATACAAAAACAATTTTCAGCTGGTCTTTTAACTGAGCAAGAGCGTTATAATAAAATTATTGATATTTGGACAGATACAAATAATACTTTGGCAAATGAGATGATGAAGCTTATTGAAACGGATAAGGATGGATTTAACTCAATCTTTATGATGGCTGATTCTGGTGCTAGAGGTAGTGCTGCACAAATTAGACAACTTGCAGGTATGAGGGGTTTGATGGCGAAACCTGATGGTTCGATTATTGAGACACCAATTATTTCAAACTTTAGAGAAGGTCTAAATGTCCTTGAGTACTTTATTTCAACGCATGGTGCTAGAAAAGGTCTTGCAGATACAGCACTTAAAACTGCGAATGCGGGTTATTTGACTCGTAAACTCGTAGATGTTAGTCAAAATTCTAAGATTTCTGAAGATGATTGTGGTACACATGAAGGTGTTGAAATTACAGAAATTAGCATCAATGGTGAATTAGTTGAATCAATTGAAGATAGAGTTTTAGGCAGAGTACTTGCTGAAAATATTATTGATACGATTACAAATGAAGTTCTTTTTGTAGAAGGTACATTGATTAATGAAGAAGATGCAAAAAGTATTAAAGATGCGGGCATCAAATCAGCAGTTATTAGAACACCAATTACATGTAAAGTAGATAAAGGTGTTTGTGCCAAATGTTATGGACTAAATCTTGGAAAAGGAAAGTTAGTCAAAAAAGGTGAAGCAGTTGGTATTATCGCTGCACAATCAATTGGTGAGCCTGGAACACAGCTTACATTGAGAACCTTCCATATTGGTGGTACGGCTTCAACTGAGCAGCAAGATAGACAAGTTGTTGCGAAAAAAGAAGGGTTTATTAGATTTTATAATCTTAAAACATATACAACGAAAAGTGGTGAACAAATTGTTGCAAATAGAAGAAATGCTGCAGTGCTTCTTGTTGAACCAAAGATCAAAGCTCCATTTGCCGGTGAATTGACGATAGACTATGCTCACGAAGAGATGGTATTAACTGTAAAAGGTGACAAAGATACCGCTAAATTTGTGCTTAGAAAAAATGATATGGCTAAAACAAGTGAGTTAGGTGGTATCAGTGGTAAAATGGAAGGAAAATTTTATCTTCCATATGAAAGTGGCACACAAGTTGAAGCTAATGAAAGTGTTGTTGAAGTCATAAAAGAGGGATGGAATGTCCCAAATCGTATTGAATATGGTAGTAAGTTTAGAGTAAATGATGGAGAGCCTGTATCTCAAAAAGTATTTGCAAATGCAACAGGTGTTATAAAGTATTATAAACTTGTTGGTGATTACCTTGAGCGTATTCATGATATCAAAAAGGGTCAAAGTGTTGATGAAAAAGGTCTATTTGCAATTATAGCTGATGCTGAAGATCGTGAAGCAACTAGACATTATATTCCTAGACAGTCAATTATAGAAGTAGATGATAATATATTAGTAGATTCTAAAGATATTATTGCAAGTCCTGAAAAAGATGAGCAGAAAGTAATTGCTGAATGGGATCCATATACTAAACCAACGATTGCAGAAGCTGATGGTACGATTACTTTTGAGGATATTGAGCCAGGTACAACTGCAACTGAGCAAATAGATGAGCTAAGTGGACAAACAAGACTTGTAGTAAATGAGTATATTCCAGCTGGTTTAAAGCCTGCGATTATATTGGCAACGACTGATGGGGAAATCAAGAAATATCTTTTAGAACCTAAAACATCTATCATGGTTGCGAGTGGATCTACAGTACATGTTGCTGAAGAGCTTGCAAAAACTCCAAAAGCGGTTGCAAAATCAAAAGATATTACGGGTGGTCTTCCAAGAGTTAGTGAGCTTTTTGAAGCTAGAAAACCTAAATCTCCTGCGGTTATTTCAGAAGTAGCTGGTACAGTTCGTTTTGGTAAACCTCTAAGAGGTAAAGAACGTATTGTTATTGATACCAATAGTGGAACTACAAAAGAGTACTTGGTTGATAAAAATAGACAGATACTTGTACATACTGGTGAGTACGTTCAAGTAGGTGAGAGATTAACAGATGGTTTAACTTCAAGTCATGATATTCTTAGAATTCAAGGTGAAAAAGCACTCCATTACTATATGATTAGTGAAATTCAACAAGTCTATAGAAGTCAAGGTGTTGCTATCAGTGATAAACATATTGAAGTTATTATTTCTCAAATGCTTAGACAAGTTAAGATTGTAGATAGTGGAGATACAAATTTTATTATTGGCGATCTTATTAGTAGAAGAAAGCTTAAAGAGGAAAATGAGCGTATTGTTAGAATGATGGGTGAACCTGCAATTGCAGAACCTACACTTTTAGGTGTAACTCGTGCAGCAATTAATGCAGATAGTATTATATCAGCTGCTTCATTCCAAGAGACGACAAAAGTTCTTACTGAAGCAAGTATTGCTGGTAAAACAGATTTTCTTGAAGATCTAAAAGAGAATGTAATTCTTGGTCGTATGATTCCAGTTGGAACTGGTATGTATAAAGATTCTAAGATTAAACTCAAACAAACAGACGTTTAATATTTAAAGAGGAGCTATTCCTCTTTAAATGATTTCTTAAATTAAGCTAAATATAAACAAATTTTAAGTATTATAGCCGACTTTAAATACCACGAGAGTGGATTTAAATTAAGTAAAGCATAGTGTACTATGTGTGAGACCTTCGCTAAGTAAAGCTTAGCGTTATATAAGATTATAAAGGAAAAAATGTGCCAACTATTAATCAGTTGATTCGTAAAGAGAGAAAAAAGGTGATTGTAAAATCAAAGTCACCAGCACTTGTAAAGTGTCCTCAAAGAAGAGGTGTTTGTACAAGAGTTTATACTACAACTCCAAAAAAACCTAACTCAGCACTTAGAAAAGTAGCAAAAGTTAGATTAACTAGTGGTTTTGAAGTTATTAGTTATATCGGTGGTGAGGGTCATAACCTTCAAGAACACTCAATCGTACTTGTTCGTGGCGGTAGGGTAAAAGATCTTCCAGGTGTTAAGTATCATATCGTTCGTGGTGCACTTGATACAGCTGGTGTTGCAAATAGAACAGTTGCAAGAAGTAAATACGGAACTAAACGTCCAAAGAAATAAGTTAAAGTTTAGTTAAATATCTTATTGATTTTTAACTAGCATGATTTATAGTTCGTGAACTCTGCTAAAGAGAATACGGCATATGTGTTGCTTATTGAGCTTTGCTCAAAAAGTATAATAAAATTAAAAAACGAAAAATTTATAATTGTCAAAACGGCCAGGCTTTGCCATAAAACCTTAGTGGGTAAAGTTTGAGTAAATTATAAAAAATTGAAGGAAAAATATATGAGAAGAAGAAAAGCTCCCGTCAGAGAAATATTAGCTGACCCTATCTACAATTCAAAAATAGTATCAAAATTTATTAACATTTTAATGCTTGATGGTAAAAAATCAGTTGCTGCAAAAATCTTTTATGAAGCATTAGAGACAATCGATGCAAAAGGCGAAGATAAAGGTATTGATATTTTTAACAAAGCTGTTGAAAATGTAAAACCTCTTATGGAAGTTAAAAGTAGAAGAATTGGTGGTGCTACATATCAAGTGCCAATCGAAGTAAGACCAGTAAGACAACAAGCATTAGCAATTAGATGGCTTATCGGTTACACAAGAAAAAGATCTGAAAGAACTATGAAAGACAGATTGGCAAATGAACTTATTGATGCTGCAAACGATAGAGGTGCAACATATAAGAAGAAAGAAGATACATACAAAATGGCTGAAGCGAATAAAGCATTTGCTCACTATAGATGGTAGAAGGGAAAACTCATGGCTAGAACTCATAAACTTGAAGATGTAAGAAATATTGGTATCGCTGCGCATATTGATGCAGGTAAAACAACTACAACAGAGAGAATCCTTTTCTATACTGGTGTTGAGCATAAAATTGGTGAAGTTCACGATGGTGCTGCGACAATGGATTGGATGGAACAAGAGCAAGAGAGAGGTATCACAATTACTTCTGCTGCAACAACGTGTGAGTGGAATAAAAAACAGATAAATATTATCGATACTCCGGGCCACGTTGACTTTACAATTGAAGTTGAACGTTCTATGCGTGTACTTGATGGTGCAGTATCAGTTTTTTGTGCGGTTGGTGGTGTACAACCTCAATCAGAAACAGTATGGAGACAAAGAAATAGATATGGTGTACCATCTCTAGTATTTGTTAACAAAATGGATAGAACAGGTGCAGATTTTTATGAAGTTGAAAGACAAATCAAAGATCGTTTAAAAGGTAATCCAGTACCAATTCAACTTCCTATAGGTGCTGAAGAAAACTTTGCTGGTGTTGTTGATCTTGTACAGATGAAAGCAATTGTTTGGGATCAAGATGCTGCAATGGGTTCAAACTATCATGTAGAAGAGATCCCTGCTGATATGCAAGAAAAAGCAGAAGAGTACCGTGAAAAGATGATTGAAGAGATATCTTCAGTTGATGGTAATGAAGAACTAATGGAAAAATTCCTTGAAGGTGAAGCGTTATCAGAAGAAGAGATTTCTGCTGGTATCAAAGCTGCGACAATTGCTATGCATATCGTACCTATGACTGCAGGAACTGCTTTTAAAAACAAAGGTGTACAAACTTTACTTGATGCTGTTGTTGCTTACCTTCCAGCTCCTACTGAAGTTGCTGACATCAAAGGTACATTGATGGATGATGAAGATGAAGAAATTATTGTTGCTTCATCAGATGAAGGTGAATTTGCTTCACTTGCATTTAAAATTATGACCGATCCATTTGTTGGTCAACTTACATTTATTCGTGTGTATAGAGGTTCTCTTGGTGCTGGTTCATTTGTACATAACTCAACAAAAGATAAGAAAGAGCGTATTGGTCGTATCATGAAGATGCACGCGATTAAGCGTGAAGAAGTAAAAGAGATTTATGCAGGTGAGATTGGTGCAGTTGTTGGTCTTAAAAATACAACAACTGGTGATACTTTATGTTCACCAGAAGATAAAGTTGTACTAGAGAGAATGGATTTTCCAGATCCAGTTATCTCAGTTGCAGTTGAGCCAAAAACAAAAGCTGATCAAGAGAAAATGGGTATTGCACTTCAAAAACTTGCTCAAGAAGATCCTTCTTTTAGAGTTCAAACTGATGAAGAGAGTGGTCAGACTATTATCTCTGGTATGGGTGAACTTCACCTTGAGATCCTTGTTGATCGTATGATGAGAGAGTTTAAAGTTGAAGCTGAAATCGGTCAACCACAAGTTGCTTACCGTGAGAGTATCAAAGAGAGCGTACAACAAGAGTATAAATACGCAAAACAATCTGGTGGTCGTGGTCAATTTGGTCATGTATATCTTAAGCTTGAACCAATGGAAGCTGGTGATGGTTATGAATTTGTTAATGCTATTAAAGGTGGATCAGTTCCAAGAGAATTTATTCCTGCAGTTGACAAAGGTGTACAAGAAGCAATGGCTGGCGGTGTATTAGCTGGTTATCCAATGGAAGATGTTAAAGTAACACTTTATGACGGTTCTTACCATGATGTTGATTCAAATGAGATGGCATTTAAACTTGCTGCTTCAATGGGATTTAAAGAGGGTGCTAGAAAAGCTGGTGCAGTTATCATGGAACCAATGATGAAAGTTGAAGTTGAAGTTCCTGAAGATTACATGGGTGACGTTATCGGTGACCTTAACAGAAGACGTGGACAAATCGAAGGTATGGATGACAGAAGTGGAAACAAAATTGTTAACGCTTATGTACCACTTTCAGAGATGTTTGGTTATTCAACAGATCTTAGAAGTTCTACTCAAGGTAGAGCAACTTATTCTATGGAATTCCATCACTATGATGAAGTACCTAGAAATGTATCTGAAGAGATTATTAAAAAGAGAAATGGATAGTTTTTTAACGTTTCATTGATTCTTAAAAGGTGAGGCTTCGGCTTCACCTTTTTTTTTGCCTAAAATTTAGTAAAATAATTTTATGTCCTCGTAGCTCAGCTGGATAGAGCACTGGATTCCTAATCCAGAGGTCATGAGTTCGAATCTCGTCGAGGACACGATTTAGTATGACAAAAGGGAGTTATACCTTTTGTCTAAGTTGTAGCACTTTATTTTATATGTTATATAGTTTTAGATATTTTCTGAGCGAGTTGCTCTGGTAATAGTCCCATAGACTCTTCTACAAGTTTTGTATTACCATGTACGGTGAATTGATCTTCATATTCAAAAGTAGTAATCTCAATATTTTCTATACCAAGTTCTTGAATTGCACTACCCACACCGCCCATTTTAGAAGAGTCGCTAAAGATATACCATTTTTTATATCTATTTGAGAGCTCTTGAAGCTTGTTTATATCCAAAGGCTTGACAAATATAAGGTCTAGGATGGCTACATCTATATCAAGCAATTTGGATGTCTCACACGCTCGTCCTACGCCATTTCCATAGCCGATAAGCAGTATATCACTCTCACCATCTTTGAGGAGTTGAGATTTTCCTAATTCTAGTGGCTTGCTTTCATGCTCGCAAGATAAAAATGCACCTCTTGGATATCTAAAAGAGCAGGGTGATTTCATCTCATAAGCAAATGCTATCGCTTCTTTCATACTTTTCTCATCCCTAGGTGCAAAAAGAGTCATATTTGGAATGGCTCGTAAGAATGAGATGTCAAAAGTACCTTGATGTGTTTCACCATCTTCACCTACAATTCCAGCACGATCAATTGCGAATACTACAGGAAGATCCATAATGCATGCATCGTGAATAACTTGATCATATGCACGTTGTAAAAAAGTGGAGTAAATAGCAATAAATGGTTTAAATCCTTCTTTTGCCATAGCACACATAGAAGTTACTGCATGTTGTTCTGCTATTGCAACATCCCAAAAACGTTCTGGTAGTGCTTCCATAAGCATTTTTATGCCAGTTCCACTAGGCATAGCAGCTGTAACACCTACGATATTTTCTTTTTCAAGGGCGAGTTCTAAAAGAGATTCACCGAACATCTTGGTAGCATTTTTTGCACCATTTTTAGTGAGTGCTTCACCAGTGTCGATGTCAAATTTACTTACACCATGCCAGTGTTCAAAATAGCCTTCGGCAATCTCATAGCCTTTTCCTTTAGTTGTTTGGGTATGTATGATTACCGGTCTTTTCATGTTCTTAGCAATGGTAAAAGACTCAATAAGTGCTTCTATATCATGACCATTTGTTGGACCTATATATTCAAGACCAAGTTCTTCAAAGAGTAAACCTGGAGTAATGAGCTTAAGACTTTCATCAAATCGTTTTGCTATATAGGTAGCCCCTTCAGGGAAGTGTTCAAGTACTTGAGCTGTTTTTGTTTTCATCTTTTGATAAAAACGACCAGCCATTACTTGTGAAAGGTAGTTGCTAATAGCACCTATAGGTTTAGCGATACTCATTTCATTATCATTTAGAATGATGACAGCAGGTAGTTTGATATCTCCTAATTCATTCATAGCTTCATAAACCATGCCTGCACTCATAGAGCCATCACCAATAAATGCTATAGGCAAGCGATCTTCATTTTTGAGTTTTATTGCTTTTGCTGCACCAACTGCTAAAGATATAGATGTAGAACTATGACCTGCTACAAAATAGTCATAATTAGATTCACTAGGTTTTGTATAACCACTAATACCACCAAATTGTCTTAGTGTTTCAAAGCTGTCCCATCTGTCAGTTAAGAGTTTATGTGCATAAGCTTGATGTGATACATCAAAGATAAAGGGATCATTTTCTGCATCAAATACATAATGCATGGCAACAATGAGCTCTACAACGCCAAGTGTAGAACTTAAATGACCACCATTTTTACTGACTGTTTCTAAAATCTTTTTTCGGATATCTACACATATTTCATTGAGCTCGTCTATATTTTTATCTTTTATAGTCATATTTGTTTACTCTTTACCTATTAGTTCCATTGCTTTATCAAGTCGAGTAGAGATAGTTCCATCAATATTTGTATCAGCATTTAAAAGTACAACTCCCCCACGACTGATTGCATCGTCTGATACAATCATAATAGAGTCTTGATTAAAATGTTCTGATATCTCTTTATAATCGTTTGGATTTACTTTGAGTGTTATATTTGTTACAGTTTTTAGTGTTGCAATGAGTGCAGTTGCAATTGATTTTGTGACTTTTACAGAGTCGCTTTCTATCTCTTTTTTGATTACTTTTTGTGCAATTAAAATTGCACTATCAACTAAGTCCTCTTCAATATTTTTAAACATTGAATCAATAGAATTTTTTTGTTCATCTATTATAGTGATAGATCTTATAAGTTGACTTTTGAGATCATCATTTTCATTTTGAAACATTTCATTTGTCTCTTTGATACCTTCTTCTTTACCTTTATCAAAGTTTTCTTGTTTTGTAACAGTTAATGTTTCATCATGTTCTTTTTTTTGGGTTTCTAATTCCATTTGTAGTGATACTATTTCTGATGTGAGAATGTCAACTTTTTCAAGTAGTTCATTAGTTGCTATAGAAAGTTCTTCATTTTGTTCTTCTTTAACTTCCTCTTGCACTTCCTCAGATACGTCTTTAAAAATATTGACATCAAATTTAGCTTCATCTTCTAGATCAAGTGAAAGTTTTCCAAACTGGTATTTTTGAATTTTTACATTTTCAGATTCCTCTGAGTTGATTACATCACCCATAATCTCATTACTCAATTACCTCGTCTGCTTCACCCATTTGTACTAAACCTTTTTCAGCTAGTTTTTGTACCTCTTCTACAATTTTTCGTTGAGCATCTTCAACATCTTTTACTTTAGTGGCTCCTAGGAAGCCCATCTCTTCTTCAAATGCTTCTGCAGCACGTTGGGACATATTTTCCAGAAATTTTTCTTTAAGATCTCCCCCAGCACCTTTAAGGGCTATCATAAGTTGATTTTTATCCAACACTTTGAGTAACTCTCTGATTGCTGCAGCATCGAGCTTATCAATATCTTCAAATGTAAACATGAGCTCTTTAATGATATTAGCAAGGTCGTTGTCTGACTTTTCAATAAGCTCCATCGTAGATTTGGTCGCTTTTTGACCAAGCTTATTAAGTATTTCAGCTACGGCACGAGGACCGCCAACTTCAACTTTATAAGAGGTGAGTGACTCTAATTTACTCTCTAGAACCGCGGAGACTCTTTTTATGATTGCTGGAGAGATATCGCCTAGATTTGCCATACGAATGGTGACATCAGCTCTTAGATCATCTTCAAAGAAGGAGAGTGTTTCAGCTGCAGCTACAGGATTCATATGTGCTAAAATAAGTGCAATAGTTTGCGGATGTTCAGTGATAATAAAATCAGCTAATTGTTCTGGTTTTACCTTTGCAAGAAAGTTAAAACTTTTGGCTTCACTTAACTCTTTGGAGAGTTTGTTCAGTATATTTTGTGCAGTATCTGCTCCAAAAGTTTTAAAAAGTATCTCTTTAGCATAGTCAAGTCCACCATTTACGATATACTGATTTGATTGAAAAAGTGCTGCAAATTCTTCTAAAACTGCTGTTGCGATTGGTTTATCGTAATTTTCCAATTTTACAATATCTGCAGAAAAATCAGTAACCAAATCAACATCCATATTTGAAAAAAGTCTAGAAGTTGCATCATCTCCAACTTGTGTAAGTAAAATAGCAATTTTTTTATCTATTGAAAGCTCTTCATAAATTACTTTTTGTTCATCAGTTAGTTCGGTTGTCATCTTAAAACTCTTTGTCGCTATCTACGATTGATTTTAACAGTTTGGCTGCATCTTCTGGGTTTTGTTCAATTTCATTACGTATCTTTTGAAGTAATACTTCATGTTTGACTTCTTCTTTATCCATTCCAGTTTTGATCCCAAGTTCTTCTTCTGCTTTTTTCTTGGCTTCATTATACTCTTTCATTGCATCTGTATCTTCTTGGTCTTCTTCAATTTCAATTTCATCTATTACTTCATCTTCTGTACTATAATCTTGAAGCATTCTCTCACCAAATGGTGTAATAATTTTTTTATAAAAAACCAATAGTAAAAGTGCTGCTGTGAGATATTTTATAAGCGGTAAAAGAGGATTGATATAGTTTGTAGTGATGCCCGAAATATTTTCAGCCATATCCTTTGGCTTTTGAGCAGAGATTGGGTTAAATTCAAAATTACTTACGGCAACTTCATCGCCTCTTTTTTGGTTAAACCCAAAGCTGTTTTTTACAATATTTGTGATGGCATCTATCTCACTACCCTCAAGTGCTTTATACTCTAATGCATCTAAAGGATTTCCCTCTTCATCTTTTTTAGCTTGATATTTTCCATCTACAACAACAGAAGCTGTAACTCTTTTGATTTTTGCAAATTCACCTTTAATATTAGTGACTTTTTTAGAGATCTCATAATTTGTAGTTGTGGAGCTCTTTTCAAACTTTTCTCCCTCATTTTTATCATTTTCTACGCCTTGAACGGGTCCAATATTACTAATAGCTCCAGGGACGCCACCAGTCTCTTTTGTGCTGCCTCCCTCTTTACTCTCTTCAGTACTTTGTTCACTTCTGACAACTGATTCTGGATCATAAAATTCGCTAACGGTACTTTTTTGCTCAAAGTCAAAATCAATTGAGACTTTAGCCACAACTTTGTCTACACCGCCTAATATTGGAGCTAAGACTTTTTCAATTTTGTTTTCGTAAGCGCGTTCATAATCATTTTTATATTTAATTTGAGCAGATACAAGATCAGATTCAAAGCCATCATCTATTTGTATTCCTAATGATTCACCATTTTGGTTGACAATTTTTACATTTTCATTAGAGAGTTTTCCTACAGAAGCAGAGATAAGATTTTTAATACCTGTAATTTGTTTATTACTCAGTTTCATATTAGGATTGACATTTAGAACTACTGAGGCAGTTGGTTTTGTCTCTTTTTCAACAAATACACTCTCTTTTGGAAGGGCAATATAATCTTTAAATCTTCCTGGTACAGGTTTCCAAAAAGCGTGTATAATACCAAGAGCTTCATAGCATTGAGGAACATCTTCAATTATTATTCTAAATGCTAAAAGATCATATATTTGTTCAAACTCTAGATCTCGTTCTTTTATTTTTTTTGCAATACTATAATAATGCTTAAAACGACCATGAACTTCAGCACTAATCTGATATTCGGTAAGTCCATTTTTTATAAGCTCAATAACTTCTTTTGTATATTTTGCTCTTTCTATTGT
>JADGDK010000089.1 GCA_016744895.1 Campylobacterales bacterium
ATAATATCTTTGGAGTACAACCGCACCCGGAAAAAAGTCATGAAAATGGTCTTAAAATCTTAGAAAATTTTATTAATTTATAAAAATAAAATACTACATTCCCTCAATTTTAAACTAATGGTATAATTCCATAATTTAAAATTGAAAACTTCACAGGAAAATAATAACAATGACTTTATACCCAGCAATAGATTTAAAAGATGGAAAAGCAGTTAGATTAACTAAAGGTTTAATGGATACTGCAAAGATTTATAGTGATGAACCATGGATGGTTGCAAAACGCTTTGAAGACCTAGGTAGTCGGTGGTTGCACCTTGTTGATCTTAACGGTGCATTTGCAGGAGAACCAAAAAATTTAGAACAAATTAAAAAAATTCGACAAATGTGCGATATACAAATAGAACTTGGTGGAGGCATCCGAGACGAAGACACTATAAAAAGATATTTAGATCTTGGAGTAAATCGTCTTATATTGGGTTCAGTAGCTTTAAAAAATGCCGATTTTGTAAAAGATGTTGCAAGAAAATATCCAATTGCAGTTGGAATTGATGCAATAGATGGTTATGTTGCAGTTGAAGGTTGGGCTGAAAAGTCTACTATGAAAGCAAGTGATTTAGCCAAAGAGTTTGCAGATGCAGGTGTTGAGGCAATCATCTGTACAGATGTGGGTAAAGATGGAACACTTAGCGGTGTAAATATCGATTTTACGCTTGAAATTGCAAGAGCTTGTAAACTTGACACTATTGCCAGCGGGGGCGTGAGGGATATAAATGATATTATCGCAGCTAAAAATAGCAGTGAGATATCAGGTGTTATTGTAGGAAAAGCATTTTATGAAGGTACTCTCGATTTAGAGGAGGCTTTTAAAGTTGCGTTAGGATAGAATTAAAATAGTTTAAAGGAATAAGATGAAATTTTTAGTAGTTGATGATAGCTCGACAATGAGAAGAATTATTAAAAATACGCTTGGTAGATTAGGTCATAAAGATATCTTAGAAGCGGAAGATGGTGCAGTAGCTTGGAAAGTTATGGGTGAAAACTCAGATATTGATATCCTTGTAACAGACTGGAATATGCCAGAGATGAATGGGTTAGAGTTGGTACAAAAAGTACGATCCGAAGATAAATATGAAGATATGCCTATCATCATGGTAACAACTGAAGGTGGTAAAACTGAAGTTATTACAGCACTTAAAGCAGGTGTGAATAACTATATTGTAAAACCATTTACACCGCAAGTCTTAAAAGAGAAACTTGAAGCGGTATTATAAACTTAGGGATATATGAACAAATCTTATTTTGAACTAACGGTTAGTCCTAAAAAGAATTTGGAAGTATTTAGCGACTTCCTTCTAGAAATCACACAAAATGCACTTGAAGAAAAAGAAGGTTCATTGATCATCAGATCAAGTGAGCCGCTTGATGATATCTTATGGGCGACAGAACAACTCGCAGCTAAACTTCAAATCGAAACGCATACTACACTAGAAAAAAAAAGAAATGAAGATTGGATTAGTAAATATAAAAACTCTATCCAACCTATTGAAGTAGGTTCTTTTTATATTCGACCTGAGTGGGAAGAGGCAAAAGAAACAGTTACAAATATCATCATCAATCCAGCATTGGCATTTGGATCTGGTCACCATGAAACAACCTATAGCTGTCTTAAAGCTATTGACCAATATATCACTTCAAACCTTACACTTTTAGACGTTGGATGTGGTAGTGGTATTTTAGCCATTGCAGCAGAAAAAAAAGGTGCTATTGTAGATATTTGTGATACTGATAATGTAGCAGTTGAAAGTGCAAAAGAGAATTTTATTCTAAATCATGCAACACTAAACAAGTCTTGGACAGGTTCTGCAAATAGCACAGAAAATGTATATGACGTTGTTATTGCAAATATCATAGCTGACGTTATTATTATGATACATAAGGATCTAAAAGCAACTGTAAAAAGTGGCGGAATTTTAATTCTATCAGGTATAATAGATAAGTATTTTAATAAAGTTGTTGAAAAATTCAATAATTTTGATAAAATAGAAACCATACAAAAAGACGAGTGGTACACACTGGTTTTACGAAAAGTATAAAAGAACAAAGGAAGAAAATGTCTCAAAATAACAGAGATGACAAAAACAATAACTTTTTCAATCAAAACCCTTTGGTTTTGTTTGCAATCTTTTCAATAGTTATTATTTTACTATTTAAAAGTATTATTGATCCAACGGATGGAGTCAATAATGCAGATGAAGGTTTTGGATCAACACAAGCGGCTAAAACAGAGAAAATCAACTACTTTGAGCTTAAAGAGCTTATTAAAAAAGGTAGTATTACTTACGTTGCAATTGGGCAGACAACACTCAAAGGTGTCTCTGAAAGCGGTGCAGTTAAAACAATCTATTATGTTAAAAAAGTGGGTGAAGACAATACACTGATACCACTTTTAGACCAAAACAAAATTCCTTATGGTGGATACAATGAAACAAATTGGCTAACAGAAATTTTATTTTCATGGGTCATTCCAATCTTCATATTTTTTGGTATTTGGATGCTTCTTACAAGCCGTATGCAAAAAAACATGGGTGGCGGAATTCTAGGTATGGGAAGCAGTAAAAAGCTTGTAAACTCTGAAAAACCAAAAGTAAAATTTAACGATGTAGCTGGTGTGCAAGAGGCAAAAGAGGAAGTTAAAGAGATTGTTGACTTTTTAAAATACCCTGAAAGATATATGAACCTTGGAGCAAAAATTCCAAAAGGTGTGCTTTTAGTAGGTCCTCCAGGCACTGGTAAAACATTATTAGCAAAAGCGGTAGCTGGTGAAGCTGATGTTCCATTTTTCTCAGTCTCTGGTTCAAGCTTTATCGAAATGTTTGTTGGAGTTGGAGCAAGTCGGGTAAGAGATCTTTTTGAAAATGCTAAAAAAGATGCTCCAGCTATTATATTTATTGATGAAATTGATGCCATTGGTAAAAGTAGATCTGCAGGTGGCATGATGGGTGGAAATGATGAAAGAGAACAGACACTTAATCAACTTCTAGCAGAGATGGATGGGTTTGACTCTGATAACTCACCTGTAATTATATTAGCTGCGACTAACAGACCTGAAGTACTTGACGCGGCTCTTTTAAGACCAGGTAGATTTGATAGACAAGTACTGGTTGATAAACCTGATTTTAAAGGTCGTATCCAAATTCTTAAAGTGCATATTGAAAAAATTAAAATTTCTGAAGATGTGGATCTTGATGAAATTGCAAGACTTACAGCAGGACTTGCTGGAGCTGATCTTGCGAATATCATCAATGAAGCAGCACTTTTGGCAGGTCGTGCAAATAAAGATGAAGTAGAGCAAAAAGACTTTTTTGAAGCAGTGGAAAGAGCTATTGCCGGGTTAGAGAAAAAAAGTCGTCGTATCAATCCAAAAGAGAAAAGAATTGTTGCTTATCATGAGAGTGGGCATGCACTTATCGCTGAAACTACAAAAGGTGCAAAAAGAGTCTCTAAAGTCTCTATCGTACCTCGTGGACTTGCAGCACTTGGATATACACTAAACAAACCTGAAGAGAATAAATTCATGATGCAAAAGCACGAACTTATCGCAGAAGTAGATGTACTTTTAGGTGGACGCGCTGCTGAGGAAGTTTTTATTAAAGAGATTTCAACAGGTGCTGGAAATGATTTAGAACGTGCGACTGATATTATAAGATCTATGGTTGGTATCTATGGTATGACAGATGTTGCAGGCTTAATGGTCTTAGAGAAACAGAGAAGTACTTTTTTACAAGGTGGAACAACCAAAGAGTATAGTGCTAAGATGGCTGAAGATGTCGATCAATTTATCAAAGAATTTTTAGATAAGAGATATAATATTGTGCTTGAAACACTCAGAACTTATGAAGGTGCTATCGAAGATATGGTAGTAGCGCTTTATGAGACTGAAAACATTGATGGAAACCAAGTTGTCAAAATTATCGAAAAATTTGAAGAAAAAAATGATATGAAAAGTCGTCTGACAACCCATGAAAATGCAAATGATGATATCAAAGAAGCTTTGAAAAAAGAGGAAGATAAAACACTACATAAAGAGGATAAGGATAATCAAGAAGAGTAGTATAATACTACTCTTCAAAAACGATAACGCACTCCTAATCTAGAAATACTTGAGATTTTAGCATACACAGATAATCCAACTTTTTTCTTATCAAAAATGCTAAGATCAATGTCTTCTCCAATATAGTTATTAATTTTATCTAACAACTCTTTTTTATTGCTACGGGTTTTTTTTACATTGGGAACTGCATTAAGAGTTCTAAGTTTCATAGTTTTATACTCACCTGCAAAAGTAGATGGTGCGACAGTAAAAAATGAAAGAATAATACACTTACAAGTTACAGCTTTTAACATCAAATCACTCCTTTAAGATATATGTTACCTTAAAGATCGACACCAGTAAAAATATATTAACCTTTTTTAATAATTTTTTCCTATATTACTCTTTTTCTAACTTTACTTTTACTTCTTGAAACACTGCGGAGTCACCTTCATTACTTTTTTGACCTGGTGTTAGAAAATTAAGACCTTTTGCACCTGAACAAATTTTAACACAATCACCTCTAATATCATCACTAATTTTTACTATTAATTCAACCATACCATAGGCCGAACTGACCTTAACACACTCACCATCTTCATAGCCCATATCTTTAGCGATATAAAGATAATGATCACGTTCAAATTGACTATTGATAGAATTTCTTGGCTTAGAAGTAACTAAAAAATATCCCTCTTCTTCCTCAAATTTTTCATCTTCAATATCCTCTATAAAAAGAAACTTTTTATTCTCTGTATAAAAACCATTGCTATATGGAATTTCATTGTAATTAGAAGATTGAAGATATCCACCGACCTTTGTTGTATTTGAATCTAATATTTCTTGAATATACTCTTTTTCATCCTTCAGTGGTTCAAATCCAAAACTATTTACTAAAAACTTCGTTAACGCATACTCACTTATTCCAATATCACTCTCAATAACTTTTGGCATTTGACCTACAAATTCACTGCCATAAGAGAGTCGTATATCCTCTTTTTCTAAAAATGTTTTTGCAGGTATCACTAAATTAGCAATTTTAGAACTCTCATTTTCATATAATCCAAAATATACCACTACATTACTTTTCTTTAAGCCCTCGATGACACGATTACTCTCTGGCATCTGCGCACAGGGGTTTGCACTTTGTATAAAAACACTCTCATAATCACCAAAATTAACAGTAGGTTTTACTACGTTTAATGCTTTAGATACGAAAGGATTTGTAAATCCATATGCACTATTACTAAGATAACTGACACCACATCCCTCTTTTCCAAATTGCCCTAACATTGCAGCAAAAGAGTCAATAGCCCGAAGTACTCCATCACCATGAAGATACTTTTGTACACCCACTCCCACTAAAAATGTCACCTTTGCATCTTTCATAAGGTTAAGCGAAGACATTATTGTTTTAACACTAACATCTACTTGGTCAATTAAATACTTGATACCAAAACCTTGAAAGAAATCAACAAAGTCTTCATAACCCTCTGTATGATTAGAGATAAAGTCAAAATCTTCCATCTCTTCAAGATGAGCAAATCTTGCCAATAAAATTGCAAAAAAGAAGTCTGATCTAGGTTTGAGCTGTACATGAACATCTGCTTTTTTTGCTAATTTTGTTTTTATAGGGTCAATGACAATCAAAGTTTTATTTTTTATAGTATTCATCATATGTGCATTGGTAGTAGTAATATTTCTTCCCCATACCACCACCACTTCACTTTTTACAATTTGAGAAATAGGTAGAGCAAGATTAACTCCACGTCCTTCAACTATTCCGGCATCCCCTGCACCATCACAAAGAGATCCTTGCGTAAATGTAGCACCATATTGTTCAAAAAAAAGGTTACTTACATCTTGCATCTTACCCATGTTACCACTTCCTTTAAAAAAGAGCAATTTATTATTTTGAATATTTTTAAATGTTGATGAGAGTAATTCCAATGCTTCATCCATTGCAATATATTTACCATTATAACGTGCTTGGGTAATTCGTTCTTGTTTTAAAAAACTATTAAGACTGGGGCACAAAAAGCCTTGTGTGTGGGGATGATTTGGATCTCCTTTTAGTTTACCATCTTTATAGATAACTGAACAGGCATCATAACAATCTAAAGGACATGTGGTAAACTTCACTATTTAAACTCAATTTTAACCAATTTCGAAAATTGTTTAGGTTTCTTTATCAAGATTTCAACACGATATGAAGAGATATTAACACTATCAGCCACACTCCAAGTCTTATCTATTTTGTAAGAGGTCTCCAAGCCATCCAGATAAATCTTTTTTTGCTCAATGCCTACTAATTCATCCAAAGAAAGATAAATCACTAACTTTGCACCCGAAACATCATAAAGATCCATTAATTTTGTACCAGGATTTACATAATCTCCTATTCTTGGATATATTTTATAAATATACTGACCATTTAAAACACTAATATTTTTCTTTTTAATACGATCTTGAAGCGTCTTAATTTTTAGTTTTAAATCCTCTTTTTGTGTCTTTAAATTTTCAAGAGAAGTTTTTACCGAGATATAACTATTTTGAGCATTAATCATTGAAAGTAATTTAGTATCTTTTTGTGTCTTAGAATAAGAAGATAAATTTTTTACACGTTTATAATTATCTTCATTGATTTGAGCAACTCTCTTAGAATTTACTAAATTTTGGTTCATTAAAGAGATATTACTAAGCAAATATTTTAGTTTTAACTTTGAAGATTTTAAATCTTCTTTATCTATTGCATCATCAACTATAACTACTACATTACCATCACTTTCCGTACCCTCTTGTCTGTCATTGACAAAAACAACTTCACCACTCACCAAAGCTTTAACACTAAAAAGTTCTTTTGGTTCTGCTTTAGCATAATACTCGCTAGCATGTAATGAGACTAAAACTAACAATATTGATATAAAAATTTTCACTTATTTTTCCTGCTCTATTTTTTGTCTATTATAGCAAAAAGAGTAAACTTTTCAAATAATGTATTGGAACAATTATTGCTTTATTTTTCAGTATATTCAATTAAGGAAGATATCTATGGAATTTATTCACATTATCACAAATAAACAAAACTACCTTTTAAGCACAGATAAAATAAAAGAGGTTTTAAAATATCCTAACATCAAACCATTGGCAGAAAGTTCTGAATTGATTGAAGGCATCATAAGTCATAAAAATAAAATTATTCCTATTATCACAATTCGAAAATTATTAGGTTTTGAATCATTTAAAGAAGAACAAATTAAGCTTTTTAAAAAAGCAGAAAATGATCATATTATTTGGGTTAAAGAGTTTGAAAGTGCACTTAAAGAGAAAAAACCTTTTACAAAATCTTTAGATCCACATAAATGTAACCTTGGAATTTGGATTGACGAAATGATGGGCTGCATGCGCTGTAATCATGATGGATTTACTGATATTATCAAAAGTGAAATTATTCCTCATCATAATGCATTACATTACGATGGAAAGAAAAATTTAGAAAAAGATCAAAAAGATTTAACTCAAAAAGAGCTATCAATGATACGAGAGCATGAAGCAAATACAATTAATGGTCTAAAAAAACTAGGTCAAGAGATCCATCGTCTTTCTGCAGTAGTTGAACAACTTATCATCTATGATATTGATGGTGTTGATGTTGGTTTTATTGTAGATAGTGTTGCTGGGTTACATCAATTAGATGAAAAAAATTATAATCTTGGTAGTGATCCTCTCTCAAAAAGCAATGAATATATACATTTTTTAGATCATTATGAATCAAAAGAAGATTTAATGTTTTCTATGAAATTCACACGAGAAGTCGATACACTTGTTGAACAATGGAGAGAAAAAGAGATTGCTTAACTACTTATCTTGAAAATAACTGTAATTTATGATAAAATTAAATAAAAAAGGTAATATCAATGTCATATGAAATCACCCCAACCATCAAAGATGAAGAAGTCCCATACAAAAATCCAAGTCCAAAATTTTTTGATGCAGTTGGAGGCGCTGAAGGTATGCAGGAGCTTATGTATAGCTTTTATGAAATTATATACAAAAGTGATATTCACAACTTTTTTCCTCAAGACAAAGAGGAGTTTGACAAAGTAAAAGTAAAAAATACTAAATTCTTTGTACAACTTTGTGGCGGTCCAAAAGTCTATGAAGAAGAGTCTGGTGGAATGGATCTAGATGAATTTATGATCAGAGTCCATGATGATTTTACGATCAATGAAAAAGCACGTGTTGAGTGGCTAGGATGCATGAGAGAAGCACTCAAAGCATATGATATGGATGAAGAGATCAAAGAGGATTTTTGGCAGTATTGTGACAAATTTTCAAAACTTACGGTAAATCAATTTCCAAAAGATCAAGAGTTTAACCCATATCACTCATAACATATGATGCCATCATCATTGGTGCTGGTATCGCTGGAGCTACAACAGCCTATTTTTTAAAAAAGGCTGGGCTTTCCGTCTTGGTGTTGGAGAAAAACACAATCTGTAGTGGCGGCTCTTATCCAGCTGGTGCATTTTTAGCGCCAAAAATTTCAAAACCTTCCCCATACAAAAACTACCTCAACGATGCATTTTTATTTAGTACAAGTTTCTATAAAAAAGCCTTTCCCGAACTCTTTTATCAATGTGGACTCAAAAAAATCCCATTAGATGAAACAGATATAAAAAGATGTAAAAGCTACGAACCCTTTATAGAGTTTCCATACACTAAAGAGAAAGATAACTATTTTTTTCCAGATGCTGGGATTATAAATCCTGTCAAACTCTGTCACGCACTTTTAAAAGATATAGATGTTAAAGAGAACTATCATGTCAAAGATATTGATAATTTGTCATGTAAACATTTGATTATTGCAGTAGGAAGTGATAAACTCCCTATTGAAATTCCATATATCCAAACCAAAAATATTGCAGGTTATCGTTATGATGTGAAGTTTGATCATGATACAAATCAAAAATTCAATATCCATAAAAATCTCTCAATCTCTGCATACCACAACAACGGCGTTGCCATTGGAGCTACCCATATCAAACCAAATCACCTCACAAACTTAAAGATGCAAGCGGACAATGATACATTTGGACTATTAGAAAAAGCTCAAAAACTCCAACCTCTAAAAAACCTTGAAGTTCTTAAAACTTATAGCGGTTATAGAAATGCTACATTTGATTATTTTCCTATAGTAGGAGAACTCATTGATCACAAATGTACTCTTGAAAAATATCCATACATCAAAACTGGAGCAAAAGTCCCTACAAAAAAATATGATCGTATTAAAGGAGTATATATCCATGGAGCACTAGGTTCTCGTGGCTTTGTATATGCACCCTATAATGCAAAACTTTTAACTGATCTTATTATAGACAATCACGACATTCAAGATAATCTCTCTTCTGTACGACTTTTTAAAAAATGGGCAAAAAAGCTACCTTAAATCTATTGATCTATCATACTTTATATTATATCGTTTTAAAATCTCTTCATTCTCTTTTTTACAAACCTTTGCATCCATAACAACTTGTATCCCATCATCATCTTCTAATAGCAAATAATCTCCATTAAATTCAGTAACGACCTTATAAAATTCATCAAAAGTTGCAAAAGTTTTGCCATTTATTTTCTGTATAGGCCAAAAAGATATGTTGTAATTTCCTTGACTTAATTTTGAAGCTAATACTTTGAGCAAAACTACAATCTCTTTTTGTTTTACAGTAGGCCATTTTGAAGCAATATATCGAAGTTTTGTAGAACGTAATAATTTCTTAGTTAAAGGCACAAAAACATAACCACCATAAATAAAATAAGTAGGCGCCGTGTCAAATCTTGTTGTTTTTACTAACAAAAAATCATCAGCAATATTTTTAAGTTTGATCTTAATTTTAAGTGGCTTTTGTTCTCTGATGATATCAAGCTCTACCTCTTCTCCTATTTGATGTAGGTCGATAAAATATTTATAAGAAGTAAATTGATGATATCTAAAAGCAATAGTTCCATCATTGTTAATTTGATGACCATCTATATGGGTGATAATATCTCCAGCTCTTAAAATATCTTTTGCTGAAGAGCTATAAACAATATTGATTACTAATTGTCCTGTACTATTTTCATCCATACCATACATTTTACGAAGTGTAGTACTCTCAATTTTTTGTGTTGTAATACCTAAGTTTGCAAAGCCATCATAATGGTTATCTTCAATATCTTTTAAAAAATGTCTTATCATAGTAACAGGAACTAAATAACCAATACTTTGTGATTTTGTCATACTCTGCATCACTACACCAACAATTTTACCTTTACTTATTGCTGGTCCACCACTATTTCCAGAATTTATCGCTGCATCTACTTGTATTGCCAAAAATTTTTCACTACCATGCATATAACGACGATGTTCTATACGAGATACGATACCAGTAGTGACACTAAGGGTATTACCTCCAGCAGGAAAACCATATACCGTCACTTTTTGTTGTATAAATGGTAAAGCATCAAAGTCTAAAGGTTTTACCCCTTTAAAAAACGCTTCATCATCTACAGTGATAATAGCCAAATCAGCTTGATGTGAAACAAATAACACTTTAGCTTGGAGTCGTTTTGTAGTACCATAACGTTTCACTTCTAAAAATGTATGATTTGCAACAACATGTGCATTGGTAAGAATTCTATTACCTTCGATAATACATCCCGATCCACTAGCACGTGAAGTTTTTGAATTCCATGGCTCTTGATAATCATAAGCCTGAGAGACTGTATAAATTTTGACAAGAGCATCTTTAGTTGCATCATCTTTAAATGCATCAGCTAAAGAGAAAGAGAAACATACTAATACTAAAAACCATACTTTTAAAATCATCATACTATTCACTTTAATTATAATAATTTATTATATAACAACATAACACAATTGAAGATTAAACAAAAAGTAAAGTTTTCTTTGTATTTGTCGATCTATAGATAACTATAAAAGGAAGAATATATGAAAACTTTACTTCAAAACCAAAAAGCCAAATTGTTTTTAAGCACAGTAGTTATTTCTGTACTTAGTTCATCTCTACTCGCAGAGCAAAAAACACTCTCTTATACAGATGTTAAATCAAAAATTACACAAGGAGAAAGAATATATCTACTGAAACAAAGAGATACTTTAGCACAAAATATTGCTAACAGAGAAGTACTTTATATAAGTAGTGTTATAGATATACAAAGAGAGAAAAGGCGAGCACAACGAATCAAATAATTATATGCGCATTTTGCAAGATTATGCTATATTAATAGGATAATCTTAATAAGGGTGTAAATGACAAAATTTTATTTTAAAACCATATTTTTCATTAGTGCATTTGCAATCTTTTATTTAG
>JADGDK010000008.1 GCA_016744895.1 Campylobacterales bacterium
TCTTACAGCAGATATCGTAAGTCGGTGGAATTAAAAAATCTGATTTACTGGTCTGAAAAAAAGGGAGCATTATAGTTCTGTGAGAGCCTTGAAGTGCGATTCTTTGGGGCTACTCGACTATTAACTTTTTAAACTATCCCTAAATATTGAGGTGTTTCTATCACCTCAAAAATAGACTCCTTTCTTTAAACTTTTGCATACTCAATTTCTTAAAACGCTCCAAACACCTTCTGTAAAAGGTCACTATTTCTCATAAGAGGATTATCTCTAATCCCTTTCTCTTTTTGTGCGATCATGCTCATTAGTCCATCGATTGATTTATTGGTTACAAAGCCACTGAGGTCTTCATCTTTTGAACTAGGTAGATAATCTCCCAATCCAAACTTACTTGTCAATGCTGAAACGGTTTCATTTTGTAAAACACCTGCATTTGATTTATAAAATGATTGAAAAGCGCTATAGTATTTTGAAACATCATTGTTTGCCATGCTTTTTTCTACGATTGGTGCGATTACAGAGGCGAGTTCTGAACTGCTGTTTTTTCTAAAGTATTGTGTTGCTGAGTCATCAGCTCCAGCAAGTATCTCTTTTGCATCTGTGATCGTCATTTTTTGGATGGAGTTCATAAATACATCTACCGTTTTTGGTGCTGCCTCTTCTGCTGCTTTGTTGATAGATAGGATTAAGTCATCGACATATTTTCCACCGCCAATTTTACGGATCAACTTTTCACTTGTTTGTAGACTCTTTGGTAAAGGAATTTTTACAAGAGGATTATTGAGATATCCGCCATCTTTTCCAAGGTCTGTGACTGCAAACTTGACACCTTTAGAGAGTGCTTCTTTGAGTGCGCCTGACATATCTGTGTTTGAGAGGTTGACATTTGAACTTTGAGTGGTTGAAGTTGTTGGAGATTGTACTTTTTGTACAGTTTCTAAAATTCCGCCTATTTGATCTTGCCAACCAGCTTGTGCATATGTGGTTAATAATATGGTCGAAATTATAAGTGTTTTAGCTGTTTTCATTATTGTATCCTTTATATTTAATTGAACTGATGTTGTCTATTGTGCTATAATTATAACGATAAATTATAGAAAAATTGTGAAGCACCTCTGAAAAAGGAGTAAATCGTGCAATACATAAAATTTTTTAATGAAATACGAAATACAGACATAGAGAGTGTTGGTGGTAAAAATGCCTCTTTGGGTGAGATGTACCAAAAACTAACACCTCTTGGTGTGCAAATTCCTTTTGGATTTGCGATTACCTGTGATGCTTATAGTGAGATTCTTTCTGATGAACATTTAAAATCCAAGATAGAACAGTATCTTTTAGAAATTGATATTGATGATATTGGGCTTTTACAAGATAGAGCAAAAAAGATACAAGCATTGATTTTTGCTACGCCTATCGCAAAATCGATAAAGGATGAAATACGCCAATCATATGAAATACTTAGCCAAAGGTATGAGCAAACTGCTATAGATGTGGCAGTGAGAAGTTCGGCTACGGCTGAAGACTTACCTGATGCTTCATTTGCTGGGCAACAAGATACTTTTTTAAATATTCATGGCTTTGAGTCACTTCTACATCATATCAAACTCTGTTATGCCTCTTTGTTTACTGCACGTGCAATCTCTTATCGACAGTCTCGTGGATTTGATCATTTTAAAGTGTTGCTCTCTATCGGAGTACAAAAGATGGTACGAAGTGATTTGGCTTCAAGTGGGGTGATGTTTAGTATCGATACGGAGAGTGGATTTGAAAATGCTGTTTTTATCACATCTGCTTGGGGACTTGGGGAAAATGTTGTAGGTGGCAAGGTTAACCCTGATGAATTTTATGTATTTAAACCGACTTTGAAAGAGGGGAAACGCCCAATTTTGAGAAGGTTTTTGGGAAGTAAACTTATCAAAAGCATTTATGGAAGTTCTGGAATTGAAAAAAATATCCACAATATTCCGACTACAAAACAAGAGCAAAATAGTTTCTCAATCAATGATGATGATATCTTAGTCCTTGCTAAACAAGCGATCATGATAGAAGAGCATTACTCCAAAGAGGCAGGACACTATCAACCGATGGATATCGAGTGGGCAAAAGATGGAGAGAGTGGCATGCTCTTTATCGTACAGGCAAGACCTGAAACAGTACAAAGTCAAAAAATCAAAGCAAATGTTTCTAAAATTGAGAGATTTTCTATCAGTACACCTCAAAAGAAACGCAAAATACTTACTCATGGTAAAGCAGTTGGTGAAAAAGTAGGGAGTGGAAAAGTTCGGGTGATTGATAGTATAGAGCGACTGCGAGATTTTCAAGAAGGAGAAGTTTTAGTGACAGATATCACTGATCCTGATTGGGAACCAGCGATGAAAAAAGCTTCTGCCATTGTAACTGATCGTGGAGGACGAACATGTCATGCTGCGATTGTAGCGAGAGAGATTGGAGTACCAGCTATTGTAGGAACTCATGAAGGAAGTAGCATTCTTAAAGATGATGACGAAGTGACGGTGAGTTGTTGTGAAGGAGAAGAGGGGATTGTTTATGCTGATAGATTAGATTTTAATGTGGAGAGTATAGACCTTAAGGAGCTAAAAAATCCTAAGACAAAGATCTATCTCAATATCGGAAATCCACAACATGCTTTTTCATTTTCACTTGTGCCAAATGATGGTGTAGGTTTGGCAAGGATGGAGTTTATCATCAACAATTATATTAAAGTGCATCCTTTGGCACTGTTAGATATCTATCATGGTAACAAAGATGTACAAGATTATGAGAAAATTATAGAGATTATTTCTGGTTATGAAGATGCAAAAGACTTTTTTGTCAAAAAGCTGACAGAGGGCATAGGAATGATTGGCGCTGCTTTTTATCCAAAACCTGTGATCGTACGTATGAGTGATTTTAAATCCAACGAATACAAACGACTGATAGGTGGTAGTGGTTACGAGCCTGAAGAGGAAAATCCGATGATCGGATATCGTGGAGCAAACAGATATCTTACCAAAGCATTTAGACCCGCATTTAACTGGGAGTGCGAAGCTCTGAAATACGTTAGAGATGAGATGGGACTTGACAATGTTAAGATGATGATACCTTTTGTACGTACACCAAAAGAGGGTAGGGATGTGATAGAGATACTTCGTGAAAATGAACTCGTACAGGGTGAAAATAACCTTGAAGTCTATGCAATGTGTGAAATCCCGAGTAATGTTATCTTGACAGAACAGTTTTTAGAAATTTTTGATGGGTATAGTATCGGCTCCAATGATCTGACACAATTAACGCTTGGAGTGGATCGTGATAGTGATTTGGTGGCTGAGGTATTTGATGAGCGAGATGAAGCGGTGATGCTCTCTATTCAAAAGGTGATACAAGTATGTAAAGCTAAAGGAAAATATATCGGTATCTGTGGGCAAGCACCTTCAGATTATCCTGAGATAACAGAGTTTTTGGTGCAAGAGGGGATAGACTCTATCTCTTTAAATCCTGACTCTGCATTGAAAATGAGAGAGGTAGTTTTAAATATTGAAAATAGAACATGATAAGAAAAAAGAGTATAAATATAAAGAGATAGATCTTTCAAAGTTATCCAAGAGAACTAGTGGACAATTGCCACTATGGGTGAGTTACAATATAGCATCTTTTATACGTGACTGTGTCAAATATGTTAAAAATAAAAAATAGGTTGTTATAACTATATCGTTGTGGGGATAGTATAGGTTAAACCTTGGGATGCTTGGTTATTTACTCTTTAGTGCCTCTTTAAGTTGGTTAATCCAGATCTTATAGCCAGCGGTACTTAAGTGAATTCCATCTCCCGTATGAAATTCATTTTTTAAATTGCTATCGTTATCTTGAAGTAAACTGCTTGAATCTATAAAAACTACATTGTCATAATTTACAGTCAGCTTTTTTAGGGAAGCATTTAGTTTGGATATTCTTTTGTTAGATGAACTAAATGATCGTATTTTCTCATCAATAGGCAATACTGCACTTACAACAACTTTTGTACTCTGTGGAATATAATCCAATATCTTTTTATAATTGTAGATAATCTTGTCATTATTACGTATAGGCAGGTCATTTACAGCTATTGCAATGACTACAGCTTTCGCTGTGTTGATTGATTTGTACATAGGGAGGCGTTGTAGTACACCCAGAGTTGTATCAGAACCTATTCCATAATTTACAGATAGATCAGATACTGCGGATGTCGCAAGACCTTGAGTGATACTATCACCGATAAATATGGTGGCATTACTTGGGATTGAAGCATCTAGCCTCTTGTGATAGTTCGTAATTTCATTATAGTATTCTGAGATTTCATGATTTTGAGAAAAACCTAATTTATTTTCCACTATTTCGATAAAGTTAGATTTAAATAAAATTATTGCAACTAGCACATGCAAACATACAATATATATAAGCCAACTTTTTTTTAAAATACTCATCAATATCCTTTAGAAACATAATGGTTGATTTGTTGTAATTCTGGGTTTATTTTTAACGCTCTGCCATTGCTAATTTTACTCCCAGTATTGCAAAAATAATTGCAAATGTTTGTTGTATCTTTTTCATAATTTTTGGAGAATTTATAATATAAACTCTCATACCATTTGCAAATAATCCATAAATGATAAAAATAAAAAGTGTCATACCCATAAATACACTACTGAGTATTAACATATCTAATGTTGAAGTTTGTGTTTGAAGTGGCACAAATTGTGGTAAAAATGCTAGAAAAAATAGTGATAATTTGGGATTTAAAATATTGATTAAAAATCCTTTTGTAATTATACTCCAAGCGTTAGATCTATTTTCTTTTTCATCTAATTTTAAAGTACCTGTATTTTGCCACATTGACCATGCTAAATACAATAAATATGCTACTCCAATAAATTTTACAATTTGAAATGCAACAGCACTTACATAAAGGATAGTAGCTAAACCTAAAATAGTGGCAAGTAAATGAGGAATAATTCCTGTAGTACATCCAATAGCGGCATATATACTAGCTTTCCATCCTTGGAATAGTCCTATTGATATTGTATAAATTACACCTGTTCCGGGTATTAATACAACAATCAACGATGTAATAATAAATTCATTACTTATCATTTTTCCTCCTTTTTTAATGCTTTTTTATACTTTCTAAGTTTTTTCATTGCCCAATCATAATGACTTGAAGTTGCTGAAGTTAAATATGAACCTAGTGACGTTGTGCCTGTCCATTTATATTTTTTCTTTTCAAATAGTTCATTATCACTATGTTGATTTATCAATTCTTGAACCTCTAAAAATGATTTTTTAATCATTTTTAAAATTTCATCATAATCAGTTGTTTGATACTTTTCCCAAATTTCTTGATTTAATGCTGGTACAGTTCTAAAGGTATAACCTTTTGCAGGAATATTTGGTTTTTCTCCACTCATGCCTACTTTATACCAATCCATCATCATCAAATGCCAATGATGAAGATGTGCTAAAATATCTCTTATATTTTTATCTCTATCTTCAAAAGGTATTTTACCATTTATGATTTCTTCTTTACCAAATGTTTCTATTAATTCTAACATTTTATTAAAATTACTATTACTCAATTCTAAAAGTTCATTTTTGTTTTTAGGTCTTGGCATTTTTGATCCTTTAATATGTGGTTTAGTGTGAATAAAATGGTACAGATTTCTGTGCAACTCTTTGTTAAGTTTTATATTTGCTACCATTTTAAAATAAGAAAACTAATTAAAGCAATCAAAATTGTCATAGTGCAACCAATTACACCATGAACTTCTTGTATTTCTTTTGATGGTTTTCCAAAGCTTAAAGTATATATGGTTATTTTCCCAATCATATAAGTTGTAAATTATCATAAAAATTCAATTTAAACTTTTATCTTTTGCCATGCACCTTTATCAAATGCCCTCCATAGTAAAAAGCCTTTGATAAAGGTATCACTGATCATAGCAAGATAGACAAAAAGGACGGATTCAAAATAGTATGCAAGTACAAATGCAGGGATGATTCTTACCAACCAAAGTGACGTGATGTTGATTCTAAGGGTTCTTTTACTATCGCCAGCACCTCGAAGTGCTCCGCTTAAGACAAAATTTAGTGCTAGTGGAATTTGTGAAAATCCTACAATTCTAAGATATAAACTTGCCTCTTCAATTGTCTGTGGATCATCAGTAAAAAGCCAGACGATAGGTTCAGGTGTGAAGATCATAAAAAGTCCCAAGATAAACATAAAGCTCATGGTATATTTGAGAACTAGCATGACATCTTCTCTTGCTTGTTCTGGTTTTTTGGCTCCAAGTCCTTGTCCCATGAGTGCCATAGCTGCTATGGTAAATCCAATTCCAGGCATAAAGGCTAATCCCTCGATACGAAGTCCTATCTGATATCCCGCAAGCGTTTGGGTTCCAAAATCTGCGATGATCATAGTAAAGAGCATAAAAGAGCCAAAAGTTAAACTTCTCTCGATAGATGCAGGAATCCCCACTTTGAGTGCTCTTTGGATGAGACTTTTTGAGTAATGCCACATTGGGATATAGGGCATTTTATGACGGGTATAAAGTATGAGATAGATACTAAGTTCCAAGATATTGACAAGGACAGTTGCGATAGCTGCTCCCTCTACGCCAAGGGCTGGCATACCGAGATTTCCATAGATCAATATCCAGTTTAAAAAGATATTTACCACGATAGAAGCTAGTTTGATATAAAACGGTGTAGTAGTATTTTTAGCCGCACTAAATGAGGTTTCAAAAACGAGCTTTACAAAGATAAAAGGCATCATAAGTGTTAAGATTTGGACATAAGAACTTCCAAGTGCAATGACTTCGGCCTCTGTATCAAACCAGACATAAAGCATAGGGGTTAGAAAATACCATAAAATAGTAGCAGGGATACTAAGTATAAGTGCAAATCTTACAAGTGAACTAAGCCCCAAAGATGCTCTCATAACTTTGCCAGCACCCATAAAACGAGATAAAAGGGCACTTGTACCTACGTGAAGCACGGTCAAAACTGCGAAAACAAGCATCAGCGATTGTAGTCCAAGTCCAACAGCTGCCACGGCATAGGCAGAGATACGTCCGACCATGATAAGGTCAGTGATGACTTGAAGCATACTAAGAAGTGAATTTAGTGCAGCAGGTACAGCTAAAGAGAGAATTTTTTTATGTTTTTTACGGTCTATATTCATTGCGAGAGTATATCTTTTATACTGTTAAGTTTATGCTATCGGAGTGAAAAAAAACGGATAAAAAGCCTATAAAGTTTTTCATTTTTCCAAATCTTTTTTAAATTAAATATTCTATATAAAATTGACTAATTGAAAAATAAATTTAATTTTTTGAGTATTTTGTAGTGGGTTTTACAAAATAGTTTTTAGAAAGATTAAACTATTTCGTATTTGAAGTTAATGTATTTAACTATTTATTGGAAACATTTCTGTTTGCCAATAAAGTTGGATAGTTTCTCTGTATACAAAGTGTTTCAGCGTATGCTTTGATATCTTCCTCTTTTAAGTTTTTAAGATATTTAAAATCTCTTTTTTTATGTGTAGATGATTCTATATAACCTAGCTTGATAAATTCTCCGATAATTGCATCTATCATATCCATTACAGAAGAGACTTTTACAATTTCACATCTTGCATAATGTTCGGTGGGAAATGAGACCTCTCCTACACGTAAACTTGGATCGTTTCCAGGAATCTGCTGTGCTCCAAAGAGTGGTTTTGAACCTACGTGTGCTTTAGAGAATTGAGGGATAAATTGTGAGAGATGATTGATCGCACTGGAAGTTCGTTTGTTGGTCTCTTCTTGTGACCATGATTTTTCAATTTTCTCGATAAAGTTTTGGTTGAGTTTTGGTTGACAACTAAGCTCAGTATTTGCTACCAAACCATCTTCATAAAGTGTGATATCTTTTGTCATGCCATGGAGTTGAAAATATCCACCAGGGTAGGGTGTAAATTGTCCCATACCTCTTGGAGTTCCACGCTCACCGTGGAAAATAATCTCAGGAAAAAGTGTATCATTATAGTCATCATATTTACTGACATAAGCAGCTTTAAACTCTACCATACGTTCACACTCTACATCAATCATATCATCTATCTTACCAGTTCTGAAACCTGCTGCATTTATGAGATAATCAAAGTGCTCTTGGTGTTTTTGATCATCTGTGGTATAGATGATATTCCATGCATTGGAGTTGTCTTTTTCTACATTAGTCACGGATGTATTTGTACGGAGTGTCACACTTGGCATCTGCTTAAGTGAAAGTGAAGCACCTGCTGCTAAACGAAAGAGGTTGAGTCCATACTCTTGTACCATGATGAGTGGAAATTGTACTTTTTCTAAGTCGATATTTTTGGCTACGGGTATCATCCATTCATCACAATTTTTTGGTTTTGTGACAATCTGTTGTTGTTTTAGAAATTTTACTTGATCTTTACTGTAGAGCTTATAATAGTTAGCACTCTCACCTAATACTCTGTTTCTTGGATCATCAGTGATAAGTGTTTCATACTCTTTTTTGAGCAATTCCAAGCGAGGTAAAAGTGCATCAGCAGAGCCACTATCATTAGTAGGAATCGCGATAACTGTTGGACGATAATCAACGATAAATGGAAAAAATCGTAAAAAATCAATAGATTGTTTTAAGAGTGTGATACACTGCTTGTCAGAAATTTCTCGATAGAGATTGCCTCCAGCGTGAAGATGACAAAACGGAGGACCACTGATAGGACTTGGCTCTTTTTCAAATAGGGTGACATTGATACCAAGTTGTCCAAGATAAAGTGCCATACTCGATCCCGCTACTCCTGCACCTACAATGGCGATATTTGCTTTTTTATTCATTTTAATTTCCATCTATAAATGTTGTGAGAATATCAGAAAAATCATCAAAAACTACATCAGGACTATGATGACTGATAGCTTCTCCATAGTTATAACCATAGCTTAAACCAATACTCTGCATTTGTGCTGAATGAGCCGCTAAGATATCATTTCTAGAATCACCAACCATTACACATTGATCTGTTGTAACACCTAGTTTTTCAGCCACATATAGTAGTGGCATGGGATCAGGTTTTTTCTTTTCTAAACTATCTCCACCTAAGTATAACTCAAATAGTCCATTCAATTGTAAACCACTCAAGATAGGCTTTACAAAATCAATAGGTTTGTTGGTGACAATTGCCAATATATAGCCCGCATTTTTTAATGTTTCAAGAGTAGAGGGGACATGTGGGTATGGAGTTGTGGCTACACATAGGTTTTTGGCATAAAAATCTAAAAAGATTTCCAATGCTTCTGTGGCAAGTGTAGGGTCAAGGTCTGAGGCTATTTCACTTTTTCCTGATAAGGCTCTTTGCACAAGTGTTTGTGCTCCATTTCCAACCCATTGGTGTATTACTTCTTCACTAAAAGTTTTGCATTCTAGAGTTTTGAGCATATGGTTCACTGCCAATGCCAAATCAGGAGCACTGTTGATAAGTGTACCGTCTAGATCAAATATAATGACTTTTTTATTATTAAATTTCATGTTTAAACTTTTCTATTATTTTGCGTGATTATACATTTTTTAACTAAAAGTGATATGTGAGGGATTAGGGTATCAAACTCCCATGTGGACGTTTGATACCCTAATTACAGTCAATAAATAAAAAGTATTTTTATATTTGATAAGAAGCTTGATAGGTATTAAACATATTTTTACTTTGAGTTATTGTATGATATGAAGGATGTTTGATTCGTGCAATTGAATTTTGGGCATCAAGCCAAAACCGTTCAGCAGAAGAGTCCTTAGCTGGAATCAATAAAAAACCCCATAAAGATAAGATAAAAAATTCTGCAAGTACACTTGGATCTTCTTTTATAATCTGTGATCTCTCTTGTCCATATTTTATTACATCTATCAGTCTAGATTTGATATTTAGAAACTCTTGTTTTGCATGATGTGAGATGGCAGGTTCTGTCTCAGCGGTTTCGAACATAAGCCTATGTACAGGACATCCATAAGAGATAAGAAGATTGTTTTGACTCATTTTTAGTACAAAAATTTTTAATGTTAGAAAGGCGTCATTTTCTATTATGTTATCAAATGTCATAAAATTTCTTACACGTGGAAATAGTGTGTCTTCTATCATCGCTAGAACAAGAGTCTTTTTTGAATCAAAATGTGAATACATTGTTTGTGATAATATCCCATTATCCTCCAACATCTTTGGAATATCTAAACCATTGTATCCATATTTGTAAAGTTCTATAAATGTTAAATCTAATAGTCGTTTTTTACTAATATAATCTTTTTTTGGCATAAAAAATCGTATCATATAATTATCTATATCTTTATAAATAATGAAAAGTCATTTATTATTTAAGATAAAAATTAAGTTAATTTAACTTCTATACTGTATAAAACTATATTTCTTTGATCAAATCTTCTTTTGGTAAACTACGTTTATTCCATAAACACCTTTAGTTTTACCATGCCCTACTGTTATGACTATTGATACTTCAGCTTTAGCTGGAAGATCAAGAATCTTTTCTATTTGTAAGTTACTAAGCTAGCAGGGGGTTATAAATTTCCCAACGCTTGCATCAGTTTCCCCCAAGTCATCCCTCCATAAAGTTTATAAGAAAGTGTTCCATTTGAGTGATAAAGAAGTTTATAGGGTAAAGCACCGTTCCATTGAATTTGATTTAAAACAAATTGAATAAGCTCTCCTGACTCTTCAAGACCAAAAACTGGATAGTTCAAATTATATTTATCGGCAAACTTTTGCATTTTTGCATTGTCTTTTTTTAAACCTGATTCTATACCCATAATTTGTATGGTTTCACTAAAAGTTTCTTGCAGTTTTGTAAGTTCTGGAAGCTCTTTGATACATGGTGGACAGGTTGAACTAAAAAAATCAATCATAATAACTTTGTTTGGAAACTCTTTTATCGTAAGATTTGAGTCGGTCATATTGAAAGTATAGAGGTCTCCTTCAATGCTTTTTAGTTTGAATTCTTGGGCAAACAAAGTATATGTAAAGATGATAGAAATGATGAAAATTTTTTTAAGCATGATTAAAAAACCCTTTAAATATTTTATTATTATAAGTTTAGCGAAAAACTTCCTAAGTCATTCTTAACCAATCGTTATGTATAATTATAAAAAATACTTATAAAACTTAATTATGGAGTCTCTAATGAATCTACTGAAAACTTCTCTTGTAATATCCGCAGCACTATTTTTTACAACTTCTCTTTACGCAAAAGGAGATCTTCAAAAAGAGCCTAAAAAAACAGTCCCTGAGTTTGAGAGTGTTTGGCAAAAGGCTTATGGTGGAGATTTGAGAGATCGTGCCTTTGGTGTCGTACCACTTAAAGATGGTGGTGCAATGGTGGCAGGACTATCACGTTCTTATGGAAAAGGGCGTAGTGATATGTTGGTTGTCAAGTTGGATAAAGAGGGTAAAACGATTTGGCGAAGTTCATATGGTGGAAAAAAGAAAGATTATGCAAAGGCAATTACACGAACTTCTGATGGTAATTTCATCGCAGTAGGTTCAAGTGAATCTTTTAGTGAGGGTGGAGATCTTGATGTTTATGTAGTGAAGTTTGATACTGAAGGTAAACGTGCATGGCAGAAAAATTTTGGTGGAGATGAGAAAGATGAAGCTAAAGCTGTTGTCGCTGTCAATGGTGGTGGTGTTTTAGTTGCTGGTTATACAGAGAGTTACGGAAAAGGTCGAAGGGATGTTTATATCCTATATATCGATAAAAATGGTAAAGAAATTTGGAGTAAAGCGATCGGTGGAAAAGAGGATGATGATGCGTATGCGATTACTCTAACTGCTGATGGTGGATTTGTAGTTGCTGGTGGTACACAATCTTATGGTGCTGGAAATAGTGATTTTTATATGCTCAAATTTGATGGAAAAGGAAAATTTCTTTGGGATAAAGTCTATGGAGAAGATAGAGAAGATGTTATTCACGCGATTACTCCAACGCCAGAGGGTGGTTTTGTAGTAGCTGGAAAAACTAATTCTTTTGGTAGTAAACATAGTGATATAGATATCATCAAGTATGATAAAAATGGTGGTATGGTCTGGCATAGAATATATGGATTTAAGAGTAAAGAGTGGGCAAATGCAATCACAAGAATTCCTGGTGGTGGGTATCTTGTAGCAGGTACAACAAAGTCTTTTGGATTTGGAAAATTTGACTTTTATCTGTTAGAACTTGATAGTGAAGGACACTCTGTTTGGGCAAATGTATACGGTGGTGAAAACAAAGAGGTAGCACATGCAGTCACAAGAACATCAGATGGGAAAGTACTTGTAGTAGGTGAGACAGAAAGTTTTGGAAAAGGTGGATATGACTTTTTTATGTTAAATCTACAAAAACGATAACGGGAAAATTTCCCCGTTATCTTACATCATTGGTTGTCCATTGATATTGAGATGTGAGTCTTTTAACTCGATATTATAAATTTTATAGCCATTTTCTTGTTTTGGTTGTACCATCATTGCCATCATCGCTCTAGGATCTTGTATCGCTTTGGCAAAGAGTTCGTCAGAGATCTCTATTTTTGAGTTAAGTTGTACTGAGGAGAGCGCTTGCATCGGAGCGGTTTCAATTTTTTGCATTATAGCTGGATTATTTTCTAGCTCAAGATTGGTTTGTACTGAAAACCCTTTGAGTATTTGACCATTGTGTGTGATGTTGTCAACAGCGATTTTATGTATGTCAAATATGACGCCATTTTCAAAAATCTTAGTAATACTTTTTTCAACCTCAGGGGATTTAAAATTTGGATTTTCTGTGTCAAGTACAGTCACTAACTGTTCAAAAGCTTCAAGGTTTATATTTTTCATACCGTAGTCAAATGTAAAAGTATCAAGTGTATAGTTGTCATTTATGATCTGTGCATCTACAGCTTTTGAAATGAAACTTACGCGACTTTCAAAAAGCTCATTTTTGATATCTGAATCGACTTTGACTTGGATATCTGTAAATGCAACACTGCCAAGTTTATCTTTGCTGTCAAATGAAAATTTATCAATATTTGTAGTTCCATTTGAGACATAGTAATTTAACCCTTCATAGGTTCCATCACTTAAGAGCCCTGTAAGTTCAACAACAGGATTTTTACTTTTATTATCAGCTACTTTAAATTCATTTAACTCATATCTTAAATCAATTTTTTCATCCGTAATATTGCCACTAAATGCCATGCCTAAAAGTTTTACAACGACACTGTTTTTTATCTGTTCATCGATATCTTTTAAATTCCCATCAAAGTTTTGAGTCAAAGAGTCATAGTTAATGTGAAGTGTGAGTGTTTTCTCTTGAATATATTTGTCGATCATCTCTTTTTCTTGGATGCTAAGCTCTTGTGTTGGAAAAGATACAGGGTATATATCTGCAGATACTTCAGATCCAGATGAAGTCAAATCCACACCTAATTTAAACTCTTTTAGAGCTGATTTGTCTTCTGCTAAAAGTACACTCTCATACTCTGGTAAAAGTTTTGAAAACTTATGGATATCAGCAAGAGAGATGATAAAATGATCACCTGTTGCATCTTGTTTTCTATCTTCAATGGCAAAACCATGTGTTTGTAGTGTTTGTAACTGTGCGTTGATTTCATCAGCTACTAATTGTTGAGAACCAAAATAAAACAGACCGCCAGCGACTATGGCAGAACCAGCTAAACCAGTAAGAATTTTTTTCATATATTAACCTTTTGTTTTTTAAGCGTTAATACAATATCGGTAATTTTTACAAAGTCAATAATATTTTTTAAAAAACTTTTTGATGCCAGAAAAAATGAAAAAATTTAACACAAAATCATAAATCAATACAAATACAGGTGCTAAAATCAGATCAAGTCCAACAATGAGTATTAACAGTAATGGTTTGATAAGGATTTTGAAGAAAAACCCAAGTACTGAAACCCAGATATATTTCCATGCACCATAAATTGCGATGCCAAGACCTGTAGAGGTAAAAAATGAAGTTACTAATACAGAAGCTTTATGTTCTTTTGATATCTTTAATACATGTCGCTTTAATCTACTTGCTTTTTGTTTGAGTTTGAGCATGTAGTATTTCAAAATTTTATTCCAATTTGTATATTTTTTTATGATAAATAAGCTGGCTTCTTGTAGGAACTTCAAAGCTGAGTGTTTCAGAAAAAAATTTTTTGTCCCAATCCAAAATTTTGGATTTTTAATCATAAGTTTACTTGCAAAAAATAATGAAAGCACAAGTTTTTTGAGGATTAATAAAATAGGTGAAAATAGGAAAATAGGAATCATGACAAGAAGGATTGTGATACCTGCAAGGATATGTTTAATATTAAGTTCTTTCATAAGTTTGATTGTATCAAAAAGGTATAATACTCTCATGATAGAGCAAGAATCGATAGAAAATCTCAAAAACAGACTTGATGTTGTTGATGTTATCGGCAGTTACATAGAGCTTAAAAAAAGCGGTGCAAACTTCAAAGCAAACTGCCCCTTTCATGGGGAGAATACACCATCGTTTGTAGTAAGTCCAGCAAAGCAGATTTATCATTGTTTTGGCTGTGGGGTAGGTGGGGATGCTATCAAATTTGTTATGGAGCACGATAAGTTAAATTATCCCGAAGCAATTGAAAAACTTGCAAACCAGTACAATGTTGAACTGAGACATACAGAGAAGAAAAAAGATCATTTTGCTGGTGAAAAGAAAATTATTGAAGATTTAAATCTCTTTTTTAGAAAAAATTTGGATCAAAATGCAGAGGCAGCAAAGTATTTGACAGATCGCGGTATTTATGAATCTTCTATTGAGAAGTTTGAAATTGGTTATGCGCCAGAATCTTATAATACACTGGATTTTATGCGTTCAAACTCTGTGAGTTATACGGATTCTAAAGATTTAGGGCTTGTTGCAGTGGGAGAAAATGGTAAACCTTATGCTAGATTTTCTAGGCGTATTACCTTTCCTATCTTTACTCCAAACGGTAAGATTGTTGGATTTGGTGGTCGTACGATTACAGATCATCCCGCAAAATATATCAATTCCCCACAAAGTAAAGTCTTTGACAAATCAAAACTACTCTATGGCTATCACAAAGCTAAAACGACTATCCTTCAAAAAGGAGAAGTGATTGTTACTGAGGGTTATTTGGATGTTATCATGCTTCATCAAGCTGGTTTTACAAATGCCGTAGCTTCTTTAGGTACTGCGTTGACTGAACAGCATGTACCAATACTAAATCGTGGAAATCCAAAAGTGATTTTAGCTTACGATGGAGATAAAGCAGGGCGTGAGGCAGCATTTAAAGCATCAGTTTTGTTAAGTACACGTGGTATAAGTGGTGGTGTTGTGATATTTGGTAAAGGGCTTGATCCTGCGGATATGGTAAAAAATCACCAAATGGAAGAGTTAAACCGACTCTTTCACGTGCCTAAACCTTTGATCGAATATGCTCTTGGATACATCGTTTCAAAATATGATACTAAAGACCCTATTCAAAAAGAAGAGGCACTGAAAGAAGCGACAAATTATCTTCAAGCACTTTCTCCTATTTTACAAGAGGAGTATAAAGGTTATCTTGGTGCGATTTTGGGTGTCAATGAGAGGCTGGTTAGAGTGCAAAAACCACATCCTTTAGATCAAGAGCGGAGGTTTGAACGTAAAGAAGATATTTCTGAACTTACCCTAATTAAAACTTTACTTTCAAAATCACATATGATAAATACGATCATGGATACTGTTGGAGAAAATCTTTTTCAAAATCATATAAATGAATTTAAGCTCTTACTAAATGGAGTATATGATGATCCTTTACTTTTGGGGATTAAAATACGTGATGATTTAATTGAGCTGAATGATGAAGAGTTTAAACATCAGATTCGGGTTTTTTTAACCAAACATAATAAAGAAGGTCTTTTAAGAGTGAGTCACAATAGAAATATAACATTTGAAAAGAAGAGTTTTTATCTACGTAAAATCAAAGAAAATTTAAAAAAACTTTCAAGAGGGGATTTAGTACCTTATGAAGATTATGGAACCTTATCATAAGGTATTATATTTTCCTCTTGTATAGTCCTTACTTTGAAGGATTTAGTACTCTTCCCATAAACAGTACTGTTCTTGTTGGAATGTGACAAATCATCACAATAAATGGACGATCAAATTTTACTAGTTTTGATTCTTTAGCATTAGTTTCACCTATCGTAATTGCAGTTGATGTAGCTGCTTCTGTTCCCTCTTCATCAATTTTAAAATATATTTTTTGGACAATTTGTGAAAGTTGTAAGTGCATATTTTCATCAATTCCTGAAAAATCTGCATTTGAACTAAATGCTGTTGCCATACCTTTTTCAATCAACATTTCATTTAGGTTAATTAAGTTATTTTCAATTTCAAATTTCGGATAATATAGGTCTAAATTTTTATATTCAAAATCTGAAGCATAGTAATCTAAAGTTTTATTGTTTAAACTTGATTCAAATTCTTGAAATTTTCCTTCAGGAGGAAGAAAACTGACGAGTCCAAAATCACTATCTTTATATCGCATACAAACTGCATGTGTTCCATTTTTTTCAACATGTCTAAACTCATTTATTTGATGCATTAAAGGAACGGATACGCTACTTCCATCTAACAATGAAAAAGGGCTTTGCGTTGTATCATGATGAAAAAATGATTTTGTCCAAAGTGCTTTGAGATACATTGCATTGACTAAAATAATTTTTGAATTTTCATTTACAGAATCTACACTTAAAATCTCTTCAATATGATTATTAGTCATATTACTTGTCCAAGTGTTTATTTCTTGGCGTGCATTTTCACTATTTTCTGCAAAATTTACAGTTTGTATGTTCATTCCGAATGTTGTTTCTATATTGTTTTTATAATCAGGATTAAGATTTATCCCTTTTTGTGCCCAAAATGAATTTGCAAATGAAAATTGAAAACCACTGTTATTGCTATCTAAAAATTGTACAATTTTACTATTTAGCGCTTCAAAATAACTAAACCATTTTGCTTCAGGTATATCAATATTTCCAGCTTTTAACATTTCATCTTTTGTAGTGCCATTGGCTCCTGGAAGTAATATGTTTAACATTGAAAATAGACTATATGATGATATAAATTGGTTATCGTCTTCTCCCTCAAAGTGTTGATAAATATCGAAAGCAAAATCATTATTATTATTAGAAACCAAGTCAATATTTTTACTTGTTATATTGTTTTCACTTAAAGTAGATGGTTGGGATGTTAAGTTGTTGTTCATGTTTTCTTGAGTATCACTTGTCCCTCCACATCCTATAAAAACGGTAGTTAAAATGGTCATTAAAAATAAAATTGCATTGTGCATATCTTCGATCTCCTTGATTTGTATTATTGGGTTTAGTTATATATCGACATTTTTATTTTTTTACTAATATTCTGAGGAGTGTCTATTAAATTGTCTTCAAGAATGTTACTTTTTGTTGTACTTAATTTTACGAATGTGGCAAAAGAGACATTAGCATTTAATCATCTATTTTTATTTCCCTTGTGTTGTATGACCTACAAAAACTGCACACTTTGTAGGTCATATGATGAATCCTGTATCAAAGTAAGATATAATATCTGAAAAAACTAGGACAACAATGAGAGCATTAGCACTATTTAGCGGTGGACTTGATAGTATGATATCTATCAAATTATTAACAGAGCAGGGGGTTGATGTTACAGCCCTTCATATAGATATAGGATTTGGTGGTAAAGATGATAAGAGTGAACTTTTAAGAACCCGTGCAGAAATGGTGGGTGCAAATCTTGAAATTATAAATGCTAGAGAACAGTTTGTAAAAGAGATACTTTTTGATCCCAAGTATGGATATGGAAAGAACTTCAATCCATGTATAGATTGTCATGGAAATATGTTTCGAATTGCAAAAGCGCTGCTTCCAAAATATGATGCTTCGTTTATCATCACAGGAGAAGTTATTGGGCAGCGTCCGATGAGTCAAAGAAGTGAAGCAATTAGAAATGTGACAAAACTTGCTGGAGATGAAGAGGGTGGTTTGATCCTTCGTCCTATGAGTGCTAAGCTTATGACTCCAACACTTGCAGAACGTGAGGGTTGGGTTGATCGTGAAAAACTTCTTGGAATTGAGGGGAGAAGTAGGGAAGTGCAACTTCGATTGGCACAAGAGTATGGCTTTGAAGAGTTTGAAAGTCCAGGAGGAGGTTGTCTTTTAACTGAAAGTGCTTTTGAGAAGAAAATTCGAGATATTATGGATCATGAAACGTTTACAGTAGAGGATATTGATCTTTTAAAAGCAGGGAGACATTTGAGGCTTTTGGGTGGGGCAAAGTTAGTGATTGGTAGAGATCATGAAGATAATGAAAAACTCAAAAAGATTGAAAATCCTAAATACATTTTTGCTCGAGCATTAGATATATCTGGTCCGATGTCTCTCTTGTCCGTGAATGCAAATGAAGAGGATAAGAAACTTGCTGCAAAGTTAATTTTAACATATACAAAAACTCCAAAAGAGGTAGAAGGAAATGTTCAGATTGGTGAAGAAATTGTTACATCAATTCCTTTTGAAAGTAAAGAGTATGTAAAAGAGTTTTTTATCGTATGAAAAAGACTCTAAAAGATCTTTATGGTACATGGATACTCTTTTTTTATTATATAAAATGGCCAATTTTGATTGGATTACCACTACTGTATCTAGAGGTGGGATATAAACGAAATATTATTATGGACATCATCTGGATTTATTGTCTGTATCTTGTTCTTGAGTCATTTTATAGGCGGTTTATTTTGAAGCAGAGGTGTGATAATAATTCGTGTAAATAAATTCTAAAATAAGCCGATATTTTTATACTATAAAGTTATGTATGAATTTAAGGGTTTATTGTGCGTTTATTTTTTATTTTATTATTGTTTACTTCTTCATGGGCTATTGAAATAGATACTGAGTTTTTAAAAAATGAGGTTTCTAAAAATCCTTATGATGTTAACTCACGGCTTGTATTAGCACGTTCATATATTAGTCAAAATAGTTATGATCAGGCACAAAGTCTTCTTCAAGAAGTATTACATGTAGATAAACAAAATCAAAAAGCACGTTTTCTTATCAAGGATATCAAAAAGCTCAAACAGATCGAATCTCTTGTCAAAAGTGGGAAACTTGCACAATCTTCAAAATTAACAGTCTATATAAAAAAATTAAGTCAATCCAAGCAGTATAAATATATAACATTATTTGGAGATGTGCTAAAAAGAAATAATATTGCACTAAACCCAGAGATAGAGTTTCATGTGATTGATAGTTACATTCAAATCAAGAATTATAATAAAGCAGAGACATCACTTAAAAAATCTTCACTCTCTTTACAAAATAGAGATTTTTTATTTGCAAAAATGTATGAGAAAAAAGGTGCAAACAAAATAAGTGAAAAAGCATATAAAATGGCTTTAAAAAAGGGAGATAGAGAAGATATTGTATTAGGATTATATGATTTATATGTTAAACAAAATAAAATTAATGAAGCTGAAGCACTTGTAGAATTATATGAAAAAAAAGATTCAAAAAGTACTATTTCTAAAGCACTGTTGAAAAGAAATAAAAAATTTATGAACCAAAAGGTAGAAGTACTTAAAAAAAATTATAAACAAAAAGATACCTTTGATGCATTTAAGCAGTATTTTTATGCACTTGATAACATGGGACAAAAAGATCAATCAATAATTGCTCTTATAAGATTTGTGAAAAGTCACCCAAAAGATGAAAGTGCAGCACTATTTTTAGCAAAAATCCAAAATTGGAATCATAAATATAAACAAGGTCTTGCAGCTTTAAAACCGATAATAAATAAAACTAAAAATAGAGAAATTTTAAAACTTTATGTAGAGATGCTTTTACAATCAAATCAAAGAGAAAAAGCATATCGTTATATGAAACAACTAGCACTTTTAGGTGATAGTAAATCTAAACTAGAGTTAGAAAAAATTCAGACCCATGCTTTATTGGAACAGGCGGTTAGTGCACATAAGTCAAAAGAGTATCTAAGTGCTATTAAAAATTATAAAGCTTATTATTTTAGAACAAAAGATGCAAAAATTGCCAAAGAGATTGCGGAACTCTATTTTGTTGAAGAGCGTGTACAACAGTCAGTACCCTTTTATGAAGCATATCTTTCTCAAAATCCAAATGATACAAAAATTAGATTTCGCTATGCATCAGCATTAGACTCTCTAAAGCTTTATGCCCAAGCAGAATTACAATACGAAAAAGTATTAAAAGCAAAAGATGGACTTTATGTACTCTCTACTTATCGATACGCGACAAGTCTGATAGCTCAAAAGAAAGATACAAAATGGAATCATTCTCGTACTGTTTTACAAAGTTTGCTTCAAACGCTTCAAAGTCAAAATCCATCAAAAGAGCGAGATGAATTGTTGAAATTTACCACAGCAACTTTACAAAAAGTAAGCAAACCTATGCCAAAACCAACGCGACATAAAGATGTTATTTTAGCAGAAGGTCAAAAGAAAATTATAGATACCAAATATACTCTTTCAGGTTCAGAAATCATAACAAGAGATATCGCTTCAGTAAAATCAATGCTTATTCCTATCAATGTTTCTACAAATCAACCTAAACAGAAAGATGTAACATTAAGTTTGCGTTCGTTAGAAGATGATACGATTCGTAATGTATCATATGGTATACGACTTAACAATATTACAAAAGTAGCAGAGGGTTCTCTCTCTTTAGAAGCAAAAAAATCGAGATTTAAGACAGCACAAATCAAACACGATGTTGATGGTCTCTTAGTACATTTTATGTATGAAAACTTCTCTTTTGGTATTGGGATGCATCAATTTGAAAACTTTAATGATGTTACTGCGAAGTTAAGTTATCATAAAATGTTTGCAGGACACAATATGACTTTTGGATTAAAAACTACAAATGGTGCTTTTATAAATTCAAATGCTTGTTCGATTGATAATAAAATTAATGTAGTTCAATTTTCACTCTATGATGCAATACTTTTATCAAATTTAGACCAAGCTGAAGTAGGTTTAACTCTAAATCGATATGATGATGAAAATGTAAATTTAAATACTTGGGTTGAATACCCTGTGTATAAAGTTGCTTATGAGAATTTTGAGAATGATTTTTCTTTGTCAGGAAGTTATGAGTTTAATTCAAAAACAGATACGTGTTATTATTCTGCTGATTTTTTTGATGGTAATTATATACAAACTAGACCAAAAATATTTCTTGGAAAAAAAGGCTATATACAGGGTATAGGGGGTATTGGATATTCATTTAAAAATAATGATGTTTTATATAATTATGGGTTAAGTGCTCAAATAGTATTGAATCTGTTTGATATTAGAATTAATTGCCGTCATTATCAAAGTGGAAATTCCCCTGATGGTGCAGATGAGTGCTATGCTACAGCAGCGTACAAATGGTAAAAGAGGTTTTTAAAAATGAACAATAATCAAAATAACACGCAGTTGATATTACTCAAATCAGAAGATAATAGTTGCTTAATTGAATCAGCGATAAAACTTCATCATCAGAGTTTTAAGGACAGTATGCTCTTTTTATCACATAAAGAGAAGTCTTTTGTTACAAACTCTATGACACATCTCAAAGAGAATATAAAAGAACTTTCTCAAATACGTTTTATGTTTTTAAAGCAGGCTTGGACTACTTTAGATGACATGTATGGTAAAACATTTTTTATTAATGAAATTCAAAAAATGATGAAAGAAGAGGAGTTTTCGACACTCTATTTTCATCGTGCAGATACCTTTTTTGAAGGGGCTACAAAAAGAGATTTAGAACGCATTATCTCTGATATTGCAGAGATTGCACGGTATTATCATAAAGTAGTGATTTTCTCCTTGGGTGAGCAGACGAGACTTGGTCAAACTATGGATGAAGTTTTATATAAAGAGGTTGATTTAGAGTATCTAATTCAAAAAGATAAATCTGGAAACTGTCAAAGTAAAATGTTAAAGAGTAAAAAAGAGGATGCCAATATTGTCCTATTTTCAGATAAGAATGAGATTGTTGAATTTCATAAGTATATTTTTAAAAAAGATACTCATATCCATTTTAATCATGTAAAAGAGTTGGATGAAAATCAGATATTAATTGAAGAAGCGGATATTATTGTTTTTAATTTGCATAATGTACCATTTAAAGACAAACTTTTAACGCTTATCAAAAAGAGAAAATTGAGGACAAAATTTCTATTTTTAAGTGATGATGACATAATCCGAAAAAGAGATAAAGTTCGTAAAATTGAGAAAGGTATTTCACAAGTATTTGAAAAGAATTTTGATCTTTCAGAGTATATATATACTATTGAAAAAATCATAGGTCGTAATTTTTACACAACGATTTTAGATAAAGTAAATATCCTACCCCATAACCATTATCTTAAAGATGAAGAGATATTGAAAGATACGGTGTACAGCTTTTTAAATTATCATATCTATTTTAGTATGGTTGCGGTTGAATATAAGAGCGTTGATCCGATTATATTTGATGTGATAGAAAATAGTATTAGAGATTTAGATTTAGTGTATCACAATGAACAAAGTAAAAATTTAATCTTTTTATTGGTTGATATTTTGCCTCAGCGTGCACTATTTTTAATTAATCAGCGTCTTAAAGATCGTGGTATTAAAGTGATGACAAAACAGGCATTTGATGTTAATGAATGCCTTTCTATGATGGGTATTAAAAATACACAAGAGATAAAAAGAAGTGGTATTATGTATGATTAAGATACTTTTTTTAGTCCTTATGCTACTTGGACTTTCTTTTTTAAGTTTAAATCAATTAGAACATATTTATCAAAGTGAGAATCCTCTCGTTCAAGCTGGTGTATTATTTATTTTAATTTTTTCACTTATTGTAATTGCACGTTATTTTATTTTATTGCTACTTTCAATGCTTAACCTTTATAGTCATGTCAAAGAGACAAAAGATTATAAATCTAATCATAGTAAAATGGTTACAGTAATTGTGCCTTGTTATGATGAGGATGTTGTCATTAAATCCTCTTTAGAGAGTTTAACCAAACAGACTTATCGTAATTTTGAAATTATTGTTGTAGATGATGGGAGTAATGATAATACTTACTTAATTTCAAAAAATATGGAGTTTTCGGAAAAAGGAAAACGGCTTATTGCTTTTACAAAACCTAATGAAGGTAAAGCAGAAGCTTTAAACTATGGAATAGCTATAGCCAAAGGCGAGTTGATTCTTGCTGTGGATGCAGATTCTAAGCTTTCACCTGATGCAATAGAATTGATGGTAACTTATTTTGATGATCCAAAAGTGGGTGCTGTGGCAGGTTCAGTGTATGTGACTAATCAAAATACAATTTGGACAAAACTTCAAGCTTTGGAGTATATACAAGGGCTAAATTTAGTGCGTAATGGTCAAGCTTTTTTGAAGTTGGTAAATATTATACCTGGACCTATTGGTATGTTTAGAAAAGATGCTATTATCAAAGCAGGAGGGTATCAAAATGATACTTATGCTGAAGATTGTGATTTGACATTGAATCTTATCAGTCAAGGGTATAAAATTGATTACGAAATTGATGCTGTATCTTATACTGAAGCGCCTGAAGATTTGACCGATCTTTTGAAACAGCGCTATCGTTGGACTAGAGGGATACTCCAATCAATCATGAAACATAAAGATAAACTTTGGAAATTACATAAAAATTTTGCGATGAGTATGGTGATTTGGTATATGCTTTTTGAAGCAGTTTTGTGGCCCATTGCTTCTATATTTGCTAATGTTTTTATTGTATATCTTGGCATCAGTTCGGGACATAGTACGATGCTGATTTATTGGTGGATTATTTTTACGGTACTAGATGTTTCAGCAAGCTTATACTGTGTTAGTGTCACTAAAGAGAAGATGGGACTAGTTTTATATTCTTTATATTACAGGATATTTTTTATCAATGTTGTTAATGTTGCCAAAGTTTTGGCAACATTTGAAGAGTTTTTTGGAGTTCAAATGAACTGGGGTAAATTGGAAAGAAAAGGAAGGATTTAATGATGACATTTGATATCTTGAAAATACTCTCATATACTGTCGTTGTAATTACGATACTTACTATGATATTTGGTGTTATTGCTTACTATTTTTATAAACTTAGAGAGCGTCGACGAAAACTCGAAAGTGCAAATAACTCTGATCAGATACAAGAGAAAGATAAATATTTATATTTTGAAGAGAAGGAGATCTTATGAATGCTGCTATTGAAACAAAAAAAGATAACTATGGTTTGAAAATGTTGCTTTTGATTGGCGTATTATTTTCAATCATGGCATTGATGTTTAATAATATTCAACAAAAAGATCCACTAACACCAAATTTTGTGATGCCTATTGTGACAGATAAACCTGTTTATATTTTAAAGTCTTATGCAACTGCGGTAACATATCAAAAAAATGGACTTGATAAAAGTCAATATACTTTAAAATTAGAACAATTTAATAAATATATAAAATCTTTAGGCTATAAAACAAAATATATTCAAGAAGATAAAATAAACTCTCTATCAAAAGATGTACTTCTTTTTGTGCCAGATGCCATTGCTTTAAGTGCCACTGCCAAGGAGATGATAAAATATTTTGTCAGTGAAGGGGGAAGTCTTTTTTTTAACAATTCGTCGGGATTTAGTGATGAAAAGGGTAAGTACATAGGTGATGAATTTGTAAGAGATATTACAAAATTAGAACTAAGTAAAAATAAAAATTTTGTAAATTTTAAAGAGGGAATTTCTCTTACCCAAAGAATGCTTTCGCCGTTAATTAATAAAAATAGCGGGATTTTACTCGAATCTTCAGTTTATGATCCTGTACCAATTTTTAAGACAAATAAAGAGCAACAAGCTGATATTTTATTGACAACTTACAATTTAACAAATGCTCCTTTAGCCAAAGAGGATAGAGATGATTTTTTGTTAGAAGAATCTGGCGTAGCATGGCATGGGTATCTTGGAAAAGGTAAATGGTTTTATATGAATCTTCCAAGTTACTTTTTTTATGATGTAGCAGATCAAACAGATGACTATCATCAGCTGATGAATGCCATTATAAATTATCTCTCTTCAGATGAGATAATACAAAAATTTCCATTTATCGATAAGGAAAATGTGGTATTTGTTTCCGAAGATACAGAGTATAAATTTGAAAATTTTAGAAAATTTAGTGATTTATCAAAACAATATCAAATGCCAGTGACTGCTTTTATCGTCTCGTCTCTTGCCGAGCATAAAGATCATCAAGCCATGATGAGAGAAATTGCTCAAAATCCTTATGTTGAATTTGGTTCACATAGTCATATGCATCAAAAGATTATTGATACAAATACTTCCTATATAAAACAAGAGACTGCAGATACTAAAGTGATTTTAGATAAATACGAATCTAATCCTATCATAGGGTTTAGACCTCCTAGAGAAGAGTTAGATAATAGTATGAAAAAGTATTTAAGTGATGGTGGATTTAAATATATATTAGGGCGTACTCAACAGTATCTTTATCCAAGATTTGATACAAAATATCAAGATCTTTTAATTATCCCACGTCATGGTACAGATGATTATAGTTATTTGATCAACTTAGATTGGGATCAAGATCAAATTGTAACACAGATACAAAAAGAGACAGAATTTGTAACTGCACTAGATGGGATATATACTTTAAGTATACATACACACCTTTTTGCATATAAAAGCAATATTGATATCGTAGAGGATTATTTTAAGTATCTTAAAAGTCATCCAAAATATAATCCATTGGATGGGCGTTCTATCACCAAAAGAGTTATCCAAAATAAAAATATTGAGATGAGCTCTAGTAAGCATGGCAATGTCATTACCTTAGTTGTAAATAATAAAAATACAATAGCAGTTGATAACTTCTCATGTAAGCTTTTTAAAAATCCAAGTACAAGGATAAAATCAATTAAATGTAACGAAACTCCTGGTAGTAAAAATACAAAAGATAAAGATACTGCTATCATAAAACTAAAACAGCTTAAGCCAAATAGTATAATAACGGTTTATATAGAGGTCGAAAACCTTATATGAAAGTGTTTTGGCTTGTAGTTTTCTTTTTTGTTTCATTTGCATGGGCTGATACGCAGATGGAAAAAGAAGTTAATAGTTATTATCAAAAATGGAAACAAACTTTCATAGTCTCTGAAAAAAACAATTTGTATCGTGTTGCTATAGATAAAGAGGATAAGCACAGGACAGTTTCAGAAGGGCAGGGTTATGGTATGCTTATAACCTCCATGATGAAAAAAGATCCTGAAGCACAAAAAATATTTGATGGATTGTGGCGTTTTTCAAGGGCGCATTTGAGCCCTATTTCAAAAGATTTGATGTCATGGGAAGTTCCTGAGAAAAAAGATATTATTGATAGTGCTTTTGATGGGGATGCTGATATCGCTTATGCGCTTATCGTTGCAGATAAAAACTGGGGATCAAAAGGGTCAATCAACTATAAAAAAGAGGCACATCAAGTTTTAGATGCGATATGGAAACATACTATTGGAAAAGAGAGTTACCTCCCGCTTCTTGGAGATTGGGTGGATCCAAAAGGTAAAAAATATAATCAGTACACTACAAGAACATCTGATTTTATGCCAGGACATTTTAAAACATTCTATCGATTTAGTGGAGATAAAAAATGGTTAAAAGTTGTCAAAGCGATTCAATATGCTATTTTAGATGTGCAACATCCAAAGACAGGGTTAGTGCCCGATTTTATCAAGTATGATGCAAAGATGAAGCGCTATATTGCAGTAGAAGATGGGTTTTTAGAACATCATGATGGTTCTTATTATTATAATGCGTGTAGGGTTCCATTTCGTTTTGGTGTAGATGCCTTGGTCAATAAGAGCTTAGTTTCAAAGACAATTGTACAAAAACTTTCTCACTGGATAAAACATGCAAGTGGTAATGATCCACTAAAGATCAAGAGTGGATTTGAGTTAGATGGTACGGTGATTGGAAATTATTTTTCTATAGTATTTACAGCACCATTTGGTGTAGCGGCTATGAGTAATGATCAGATATGGGCACAAAAGATATATGAGGTTGTGAAAAACCGTCATGAGAATTATTATGAAGATAGTGTAGCGTTACTAAGTCTATTTGCAATGAGTGGAAACTTTATAGATCCTACTAAAATGGTAAAATAGAGAGATTAAAATACCTCTCATATGCCCAAAGTGAAGCAATTACTACTGTAATGGCAGAAAATCCATAAAGAATTACGTATCTATAAAATGTAGAGTGTCGTGTTAAAAATATAAGTGGTACAACAATAATTACAATAGCTAGTTGTCCTATCTCAACTCCTAAGTTAAACCCTAAAAGAGAACGCACTAATTCACGACTGTTGAGTGTCATCTCTTTAAGTACATTTGCAAATCCAAAGCCATGAATGAGACCAAAGCCAAATGCCAACATCCAAATTTTTGTTTTCATAAAGACAAAGAGGTTGTTTAGTGCTGTAAAAAGTACAGAGAGAGCAATTGTTATTTCAACAAATTGTGTGTTTGTGCTCACAATATCTAGGATACTTAATGCTAGTGTAATAGAGTGTGCAATGGTAAATGCTGTAACAATTTGAAATACTTTTATTAATGTACTTTGTAGTGAGTTTTGAGCTATTATTTCTCTCTTTTGATAGTAAATAACAGAAGGAATTAAAAGCATGAGTAAAAATAAAATATGGTCAAATCCAATCCATATATGCCAAACTCCTTCAACAAGAAAATTTATAAAAGATTGAAAAGTTGAAGCTTGTTCAAGTTGAATTGTAATTTCACGAGAATGTGCTGATAGTACCATTGGTTGTGAATTGTTTTGTTCTTTCATCCCAAAAAAAGCTTTTTGTCCTTTATCAACATCAAAAAATAGATCATAAAATACTTTGGTTTCATTTTTAGGAGTAGGGCAAACAAGATCAATATGTAGTTTGATGTAAGACTGATGTACACGACGGTAAACTTCAAAATCTGAAAGATTATTTTTACACGATTGTCCATCTGTTGAGATTTTCAGATGAGGTAGTACACAAGCTACGATCTCCTTTTTTTTGGCTTTGATCTCTTTCCATGAGATGAGCCCATTTTCATTAGTATCCAAGATGATAAATTGATCCAAATTGTCTGATTCAAAATCCAGTATAACCTTTGGCTGTGAACTGTTAATATCGATAGTTATAAAATTTTCTTTGAGAATATCAGATAGAAGAAATTGTGTAAATAGTAAAAGAAAAATGATAACTCGCATGTATCCCCTTATTTTTACTATTATAAGAAAAATGTGTTAAAATACAAATCTTTAAATTTGGGGCCTTAGCTCAGCTGGGAGAGCACGACGCTGGCAGTGTCGGGGTCAGCGGTTCGAACCCGCTAGGCTCCACCAAACATATTATCCTAAAAGTTTTGCGATTTTTGACCAAACTTCTAATGTACCAATATCTGGGACTTCCTCTGCTATATTTAATTTTTCGTTTAATTCCATCATCTCTTTATGTAATGAGTATGTATTTACAACACTGAGATCTCTAACCGAAGAAATACCTACAGTCTGTATAAGTTGGGCATTTTTGGTATTTAGTTTAGGCAATCGTAGAATATCTGCCATACTAATCCATGACAATATATCTTCTGATTGTACTTTTAACTTTTTAGCTACATTATCAATATCAGCATAGTTTCTATCTAATTTTTTTAGAAGATCGTGTGTGGTAAAGATCTCTAACTCATTAAGTCTTTTGGCATATTTTGAATTAATACCTTCTATCACTTGTATATCATAATTATCTGCAATGTCTTTACTAGTTTCAAGATCTATACCATGGTCAGTATATAGTTTGATTTTTTCATCACTTAATTGAATCTGCTTAGTATCATCGACATTTGACATCTCGTCTTTGTACCCTGGAATACCCAGCGCAGTAGCAACTGTATCAAAAAGAGTTGAATGTTTTGTAGCGTCAATTTCATTTTGAACTTGGTTTTTTAAATCAGCATGTGCTACATCATCTACATCTAGTAAACTATTGTCGATATGAGATTGTTCATCATCTGAATAATTTAGTTTTGTGTTCCATTCACGTTCTACTGCTCTCATTTTCATTTGACACTCTTCATCATGTTCTTGAAGTTTTTTTGAACAATTACCTCGAAGTAGCCAACCAATGACTGCACCTATAAGCCCTGCTATCAATAAACATATTAACATTTGTAATAATAAAAAACTCATTATTTTATTCCCTTTATTGTAAACTCAATTCTTCTATTTTTTGCTCGTCCAGCTTTAAGCATATTACTTACAATTGGAGCTTTTTCCCCATAGCCATGAGCAATTAATTTATTTTTAGCAATACCTTTTTTTATCAAATAGTTTTTGACACTGTCTGCTCTTTTTTGGCTCAATTTCTTATTATAAGGAGCATTCCCTATTGAGTCCGTGTGTCCACCAATTTCTAATATTTCAGTTTTACTGAATTTGCACTTTTTTAGTATGTTAACGATATTGTCCATTGCATTTATACTACTTTTTTTGATATCTGCCTTGTTATACTCAAATAGAATTTTTTGGCGTTTTGATAGGTCTAATAAGGCTTGCTGACAGAGTTTAGAACTCTTTAATTTTATCTCTTTTTTGACAGTTATTGGTTTTGGTGTACTGATTTCAAAATTGCCAGAATAATTGTTATATTTTTTCATAATTTTATTTGTATCTTTTAAAATATCTGATTTACTCTTTTGTGAATTATCTGATGAAATATGACCATTAAATGCATAGTTAGTGTTATGAAGTTTCATATCTCCATAGTCTACCTTTTTTAATTTTATAAGACCAAGGTGGGTGACTTCATTCCAATGTTCTGGTGCACCTTTTGCAACTTTAAGATTATCAGTTATGTTTTGTTCACCAAAAAGTTCATAAGCTTTTTTAAGTAATGCACTATAGGTTTCTTTATTATCAACATATCCACTAAGCAGTATGTGCCCATTTTTATTTTTTGAGGCATCAAATAGATAAGGAGATGGTATCTCTTCATTTTGTGGAGGTACAACATCTTGTATTATTGGCTGTATGATTAAATTTGGTTTTGTAACTATAAGTTCATTGTCAACGCCACTTACACCTAAAATATTTCCCACTAATTGTGTTACTTCTTTTTTTGCTTCAATGGAGGGTACTTTTCCTGTAAGTTTCATAATTGTTGTGGTTGTAAAACCATGACCTACAAGTTGTGCTTTTACATCTAGAAGTTGTTGATTTATAAGTGTTGTATTTGCTTTGGATTCAAGATCTTCTCTTATCGCTCCAATTTTGTTTTGAAAGCAAAGATACGTGAGAATCCCAATAAGCACTAATCCTAAAAGTACTAGTAAGACTTTTTTCATTTGTTCCCTTAAATTATAAAAATTATTAACTTTAGTCCATATATTTTAACTCAACAATGCTTTAAAAATAAATAATATTAAATATATTTAATAAAAAATTTAGTCTATGACTATAAAACCGTCTTCTCGAGTGAGCATGGTGCCATTTATAATAGTTTTTTTATTGTCAAATATGAGCTCTTTTTCAAATCCAAGTAGATAAATTAAAAATTGTGATAGTTCATAGTGAGAGTTGATTTGTTGATAATTTGGGGGCATGATAGAGTTTGATGTGATAAACATTGGAACTTCATATATTACTGGGTCAAAACTATTGTGTCCATATCTACCATCTTCTCCACTAAACTCACCATGATCTGAAGTATAAATTAAGATAAAAGGTTGTTGCATATTTTTTAGATATAAGAATAAACTATGATAAAATTCAAAGCTATAATCTACAGATTTTTGATAGTTTTTTGAATTATGATCGGACTTTTGACCTTTAAAATAGTGATAAGGAGAGTGCTGCCCAATTTGTTGTAATACGATAAAACTCTTTTTAGATAAATCAATTTTTTTTAATTCATCTAAAAGAAGAAGGTCATACATTGGCTTTATACTCTTTTTTTCAAAACTTTTGTAGGTATCTACAAAAGAGAGTTGTAAATATGGTTTGATATAGTGTAGACTTTTTTCACTCTGTATAGAGATAAATGCTGTATTAAAATTACTTTTTTTTGCGAGTCTAAAGAGGTTGGTCTGGTTCTTTGGAGATAGTTGTAAAGTATTATTTTTCTTATTTAGTAGAAGTGGTAAAGAGATATCTGTATTGGTTGCTCCTGCATAAATTTTTTTATAAAAATGTCCTTGTGTTTTTAACTTTTGTTCTACATAGGAATTATATTTCATACTCTCACCTAAAATAAGAATGATTGTAGTGTTTACTTCTCGCTTCGGGTATAGTGGGCTTTCAAGATGAACTAGATCTGAATTTGTAGTACTTTGTAGTGCCAAAAGTGAATCAAGAAGTTTTAGTCCCATTGTTGAGTTTAGGTTTATAAAAAGAAGTAGTCCTAAAAGAGGGTATTTTATCCAAGGTTTAAGAATGTACTTTTGAATTGTGATTTTATTTAAAAGCCATAGAATTATTATAATAGTAAAAAATATGATAATGGGTATAACAAAGAGTGACCAGAGCACAAAAAGAGTTTCAAATGTCTCATGTATATGTGTAAAAAAATTATAAATATCAGCACTTGTTAAATATCTTTGAAAATAACTAAAAAAGATATGGTGTATTAATCCAAGTAAAGAAAATGAAAGATAAAAATAGAGTGATTTTTTAAAAAATATACCAAGATATAGTATAAGCATTAAAAAGAAAATAGAGGAAAATAGAGATATTTCAGATGTGATCAAATAGTCAGAAGCTAAAAATAAGCTAGTACTAATTAGTGTAAAAATTACAAGCTTAGTGTTATTTAGCATATCAAATCCTCATATAATTTAAAAATACAGAAAAAAAGTCGATTATAGGTCATTACTATATAAAAATTCAAGAGAAACTGGGATTAAAAAATATATTTTGGTTTCTTCTTAATATTTAAAATTAAGAAAAAAGGATATTTGTTGTTTATTTCTTTGATCCCACATATTGAACAACTAGAAGACGATAAAAAGTATATATTAGAACTCTGGATGGATTATGATATCGTAATTGAGACTTTAGAAAAACATCATTTTCAAGTGGAGTATTTTGCCGAAAATTTTGGAACTCGAGTGATAGACTATGCACTTAATGTAATACAAGATAAAGAAGAGTTAGGTGATTGTCCTGTAATTGGTGTACTTTTGATGCTCTTTAAAAAGAAAAATATCCCTTTAAATGATATTTTTTTCATATGTGTACATCTTAAAAATGCAGTATTACATTATTTTTTAGAAAAAAATATTTTGACTCAAGAGGTACTGTTGGAGATAAACCTTGTTATGGATTATAATTTTAACGGTGTAATTCAAGAGTATATTGAAAATAATTATATAGAGTGTATTGAAAAAAAGGGGATTGATTTAATCTCTTCAGAACCTATTGAAGAGACAAAAATTAATGTTATTAGTGCTAAAGTATATGCTCCTCAGATTGAGACAGTTTATGATTTAATTTTGGATTTAGATGAGTTAGAAGATGATGTTTTAAATTTATTGGAGGATCATCAAACCTTTGATAGTATATTGCAGACACGGTCAAATGTATTATTAACTAAATATAGCAAGGTTTTAAATTCTTTATATGAGTTTCGAGAATTGTCCTACATGCTTACACTTCTTACAAAACTTTTAGAAGAGTTAGTTCTTGATACTTTAGCTGTTGGGATAAAAGATAATATTATCATCTATCTTAGATCCATAATTAATGACTTGCAAAATTGGAGAAAACAGGTTTTTATTAACCAAAGTGCAGAGGATATCCATTTTATGGATCAAACACTATTAAGTTCTGCCGCACAATTAGAGATTATGATTATGCCTTCTGAGAATAAAAATGGTTATGAAATAGATTTTTTTTAATATAATAAGAAAAAAGGTACTTTATGCTTACCCCTGATAGTAGTAGTACGATATCCACTATTATTCAATTGTCAGTTGCTCCAGTTTTTTTGCTTGCAGGTGTCGCTGGACTTTTAAATGTCTTTACTGGAAGACTTTCGCGTATTATGGATAGATTGGAAAAATTAGATGCACATCTTGTTTCTCAAAAGAAAAAAGATACATCTTATAAAGAAGATAAAAAGCGAATCCGAAGAAGAAAATTTTTAGTAATGCGCATGAAAAATACTAACTTGGCAATATTTTTTGTTACTACCACAGGACTAATGGTTGCATTGGTTATTTTAACAATCTTTGCTAGTTCACTTTTCTCTTTTCATAGTGAACTTTTTGTTTCACTTTTTTTTATGCTAGCAATGTTGTTTTTAATCGTCTCATTAGTACTTTTTTTACGTGAGATTTACTATACGACATCGTTTATGAACACAAAAAAAGTTTATTAATTCATTTTGTTAATAAAAAAGAACTATATTTTTAAGTAAATTAAGCTTTATTCAAGATTCTGAGTAAGTGGCCGGGAGAGGGAGATTCGAACTCCCGGAGGTATGACCCTCGCTGGTTTTCAAGACCAGTGCATTCAACCGCTCTGCCATCTCCCGACATTGGTAAAGATATATAAAGTGGAGGCGACACCCGGATTTGAACCGGGGATCAGAGCTTTGCAGGCTCCTGCCTTAGCCACTTGGCTATGTCGCCAAATTATATACTTTTAATTAGTGGTGCCCGGGGCCGGACTTGAACCGGCACAGCTGCAATAGCCGGGGGATTTTAAGTCCCCTGTGTCTACCAATTCCACCACCCGGGCAAAAACAGTCACTAACTGTTTTAAATAGTATTAAAAATACTATATTGGATTTTTCAATTTTATGGAGCGGGAGACGAGGATCGAACTCGCGACCCCGACCTTGGCAAGGTCGTGCTCTACCGCTGAGCTACTCCCGCATATCATAAAAGAGCCGAAAGTATAGCTAAAAATATATTAATTGTAAAGGCTTTTTGACATAATTTGTAAAAAAATAGTATCATGATACTAAAGTCAGACAAATGAGGTTTTCATGAAAAAGGTTTTTGTAACTTTTTTGATCTGCTTTTCACTCATGGCAGATACCGATATAACAGATATAGAATCTGATTTTAGAACTAAAGTCACAGATCGTTACCATAGACTTTTACATTCTATTGATCGTTATTTTGTAAGTGATGCCAATGAAAATCTGAGTCATTATAAAAAAATCAGTCAAAATAAACTCTATATGATCTTATCTTTAAAAGATGATGGGGGAAAACTGGAACACGATTTTCATTTACGAGGTAGAATTAAATTACCAAAGCTTCAAGATAAATTTGAAATTACATTTAACAAACAAGCGGTGGAAAGAAGAGATAATCAGCATGTAGATAATGAGTATGATGAAGTACTTAAAGATAATAATTTTCGTGTTGGATTGAAATATCATATCTATAAAGAGTCTTATAGCAATGCTTATGCAAAGCTTAGTCTTAGAGTGCGTTCTCCTGTTGGTCTTTATGCAAAGGTAGGAATCAACAAAAGTTATTTTTATCAGAAACTTGAAACAATTTTTCAACATGCTTTATATTATTATATCCATGACAAAGAGTATGCACTGTCAACCTCTATGACACTTTTTTTACCAATAGACGATCGTTATGCTTTAGAGCAGCAAAATAGATGGTATAAAGATGAAGCAGATAAAACAGCAATATTTGAACATTCATTTCGCTTGTATCATAGTATCAACTCTGTAAATAAATTGCGATACCAATTTACCTATGCGACGATTGATGATGAAGTTTGTAATTATTGCAAACATTGGTATGGTGCAAATATTAAGTTTCGTCACCATATTAATAAATGGATTTTTTTTGAAATTATTCCAGAAGTTCTTAAAAGAAGAGAAAATAGTTTTAAGTTTGAAAAGGTGTTTACTGTTAATTTTGGTATGACATTTTCTAAATAATCTCATTTACATACGTTTATATTTTATTGATACACTGTTTTCATACTTGGTTTATACTTACACCATCACTTCTTAAAGTGAAATACAAATTTTTGGAGAATATTATGAAAAAGCAAATTATTTCAGGATTGGTTATTATTTCAGTGGCGGCAACTAGCATTATGGCTATGGGTCCAAAAGGAGACAGATGTTTTGGAGAAAAACCTAAAATGTTCAAAGTTCTTAAACAGCTTGATTTGACAGATGCACAAAAAACAACACTTAAAGAGATGCGTCAGGCAAAAAAAGAGGAACGAAAAGCGATGAGAGAAGAGCGAAAAACTCAAGGTATCACTATGGGTATATACTTTAGCGATGCTGGTTTTAATAGAACAACTTTTGTTGCAGATGCAACAATGAAGTTTCAAACACGTATCAACAAAAAAATGGACAGTATTGAAAAGGTTTACAATGTTTTAGATGATACTCAAAAACAAGAGTTTGTAAAATTGATGCAAGAATAATAGACTATTTTAGGAGCAGATGATGAAAACTTTAACAAACACACTGCTCTTGATTATCACAGCCAGTCTTTTTACTGGCTGCGTAATAAAGAGTAAACCATTTCCAGCAAAACGTGTGGTGGTTAAATCACATCCAGTTATTAAGGTTATTAGATAAAAAATGGATGATGATTTTAACTTTGATATAATGGTACTTTTACAGGAGCGCTAATTGACACAGATACTTATGATTGAGGATGATCCGGAGATTACTGAACTTTTATCACGATTTTTAAGCCAGTATAATATGCAGGTTAATGGTATAGAAACACCTAGCAGTGCATTGAATTCACTTAAGATCGACCACTATGATCTTATCATCCTTGATCTCTCTTTACCAGAGATGGATGGCATGGAGCTTTGTAAACTCATACGCAAAGAGTATGATATACCTATCATTATCTCTTCAGCGCGAAGTGATATTGGTGATAAAGTGATGGGACTAGAATTAGGTGCTGATGACTACCTGCCAAAACCGTATGAACCACGTGAATTAGTTGCTCGTATACAGACCGTGCTTAGACGGTATAAAGGTTTAGAGATACACCAGCATGAAAATTTTATTGTCAATGAAGAGAAGATGCAGATTATCCATGAAAATATGACACTTGACCTCACCTTGGCTGAATATGAGATACTTCGGCTTTTAATCCTTAAAAAGAGTATCGTAATATCAAGAGACTTTATCGCTAACAATGTTGAAGCAATTGGTTGGGAGAGTAGTGATAGAAGTATAGACGTGATTATCAGTCGAATACGACATAAACTAGATGAGAGTAATTCTCAAACCTACATCAAAACAGTACGTGGTGTGGGATATAAGTTTATAGGCTAAAGATGAAATTTAATAGACATTCAATTTTTTTAAAACTTAATTTTCTTTTTTCTATCGCACTACTATCAATCACGGCTATTTTTTTAATTTTCTTTTTTATCAGTGAAAAACGCCATATGGGAATTGTCATGGGAGATAGTAAACATGTGATGCGTCTTATTTATATGGCAAATAGAACAGATATTACAGAACTGCCTTCTATGCTCCATGATGAGGGTTTTGAAATCATGACAGATAAAGAGAAAATACTTAAGAGTGCTAAAACAATTAAATATCCTAGAAAATTTTTACGACATATGCAAAAACGCTTTAAAGAAAAAAACTTAGAGATTGTGAAATTTAATTCAAATTACTACTATCATGTTAATTTACCTAGACATAAACTTTTAATTAAAAATAAACCCTATCAAAGTAATTTTCTATGGATTTTATTTGCGTATCTTTCTATCATGAGTATTCTATTATTTACTTATTTAGCACTTGGCAGATCTTTAAAACCAATTAAGAAACTAGAAAATGAAATTAAAAAGTTTGGTGAAGGTAATTTATCCATTGATACCAAAAGTGATAAAAAAGATGAAATTGCATCAGTTGCAAATCAGTTTCATAATGCAGTCCAAAAGATTGAGGCACTGCAAAGTACAAGAACTCTATTTATGAGAAACATGATGCATGAATTGAAAACACCTATCACCAAAGGAAAACTATCTCTTTCCCTTATGGAGGAAAATAGTGAAAAAGAGATGCTTGGACGTGTTTTTGATCGTCTTGAGGCACTTATCAATGAGATGGCAGATATTGAACGTATTAGTACACAAAATATTGTTTTAGATATTGCACCTTATAGTGTAGAAAGTATCATAAACCAAGCCAAAGAGTTATTATACCTTGAAGATGAGAAGATAATCTCAACACTAAATGCACAAAAGATTACATGTGATTTTCACCTTTTTACAATTGCAGTCAAAAACCTCATAGATAATGCCATTAAATATAGCAATGATGGAAAAGTAGAGATAAAAGTTGATGAGAAGAGTATCACATTTATAAATAGTGGAGATCCGCTAAAAGATAGTTTTGCACATTATGTGGAGCCATTTTACAAAGGAACACTCAATCCTATCAACCAAAAAGGATTTGGTCTGGGGCTCTATATCGTTTCAGAGATAGTCAAAATTCATGGATTTTCACTATTATATGTATATAGTAAACATAGAAATAACTTTACTATCTCTTTTTAATTATTTTTTTTCCTTTAAAAAATAATAACTTGCTATATACTCTGTATAAGCGTATAGTTTTTCATCTAAGACTTTTTGAAAATAACGGTATGCTTTTTCATTGTCATTATCTATATAAGCAATAAAACCAATATGAAAGAGTGCTTCAGTTTTTTTACATTTTGTATTTGCTAGCTGAAGTAGCTGATCCCCTGAAAGTTTCCCTATTAAATGAGATTTTAAATTTTTTTTCCAGTCAGTCCATTTTATATCAGGTGGTAAATTTTTAAGTTCATTTTGCATTGCATTTTTATTTTCCTTTTTTCCTTTGGCTAAAGAGAGCATTATATATCGATAAAAGTTTTTACTTTTGGTGTCTTTAATATATTTTGAATAATATTTAACCGTATCATTCCAGTTTTGATCATAAAATGCTGCATATGCAAGATGAAAAATATCTGTATTTTCATTAACAGCCTTAAAAAATTTCTCTTTTTTTCCAACTTCTAGTAAAGCACTTTCATAGGTATATTGAGATTCTGTGTTATTAGCTTTGTCATGATACGTTTTTGCAGCGTGTAAAGCAAGCTCCTTTTGCCCTAAACGTGAATATGTTTGACTTAATAATGCATACATATCAAGTAAGTTACTATCAAGTTGTATTGCAGTTTTAGCTTCTTTTATAATTTTTTTAGACAAAGTTGTATCATTAGAAGTACATTGATTCTTAGACTCTAGTACTATACTCTGTTCCATATAGATCTCGGCTAACATTGCATGAAAAATTATTTTTTGTTTATCTTGTGCAATTTTTACACCTCGTTGTAAAGTATCAGTGGCTAAATTATAGCGCTTTAAATCAGCATAGTTTACAGCTAAATTTATATACGAATTGGTAAAACGTGGATTTTCTTGAAGTGCTGATTTGAGGAGTTTTATTTGATTCTTTTGAGCATCTTTACTATTGCTTACAAATAAAAAGTCAATATAAGAAGGTGGTGCAACATTGAAATTTGCAGCATATAAATCTGGAAACAGTTTTTTTATCTGTTGTGCTGCACCTTTATCTTTCATAAACATTGTTTTGCTAAAACTAATATCATATAAAAGCCCTTTAATTGGTAAATTATTTGGTGCTAATTTATGTGCTTTTTGTGCTTCTTCATACGCTTTTTCTAATGAAAAAATATTTTTATTCTTTAAACTTTCACTATAGTGTTGATATGCAATTTTTGCGTGTAGTTCTGCACTTTTTGGATCGTCTTTTATTTGAGTTTCCAATTTTGTGATAACTTCTGTTTTTTCTGCTAAACATCCTTGGAACAGAAAAATCACAATCGTGATAATACTTAATGTAATGAATTTATTCATTTTTTACTCCTTGTAACCTAAACTTTTTGCTTTGGCAAATGCTTCATCGCTTTTTTCAAATTCATCCATATAGCCTAAAACAATACCGTTTAAATAATTTGCTTTAGGGTGGTTGGGTTCTAATTTCAATAGTTGATCAAGCTCTTTTTTTGCTTCTTCATATCTTGCACTATTTAAATAATGTTCAATTAGTTCTAATATTTTTGTACTATTTTTATCAGAATTAATTGCATTTTTAAGCATTAACTCTTTTGATCGGGTATCATCATGTATATAGTGAAAAACCCAAACAATATCCTGTAAAAGTGATTTAGATTGTGTATAAAAGTGATCATAGTCATCTCGAGGAATCTCATTTTGCTTAAATGATAATTGTTCGGTTATAGTTGTACTTGTATCCATCTGATTTTCATAAGAATTAAATGTATAAGAATATAATTTTGAAGATTTATTAAGAGGATATTTGTCAAATACTATTTTTTGATCTTTTGAAAAGGCAAAAATTTTGGATGTTAAATCAATTTGAGCTTTAAATCCATACTTGTATCCAAATACGCGGTTACTTGGTTCTTCTAACCTCTGAATAGGCACTATCATAGTCAATAATCTGGGCATGATTGTATTAAAGTAATGCTTGTTATTGTTTAAATCTTCTTTTAATGGTATTGTAAAGTTATAGATGATTTCAAACTCTTTTTTAGGAGTATCAACATTTAAAATTTCAAAGTTTGTTGTAGTAGCAAGTGGGAAAAATTGCTCAAATTCTTTTTGTAATTTTGTTTTTGCATCTTGAGTATTTACCATAAATGATTTATAAAAACTGCTTATGAAACTTTTTGGTTGTATTTGTAAATACCCAGATATTTTTTCTTTTTCTTCTTTAATCTCAAGGTATACTTTTATTTTCTGAAGATCGTCAATCTCAATTTTTTTAAAATGTCCACCATGTTGATTCAGTTGAAAACTGAGCTTTTTATGAATTGACCAATGAACCCCTGGATAAACATTATTATGTCCAGTTGTGTCTATCCACTGATTGTATTGGGGAATATAGGTAATTACGTGGTTAAAATGATTAGAAGAGACAATAGCATCAGTAGTAAGTTCACTAGGATATGTATTTACTAAAGATGGATAGGCTTGTATGCCTATTGCTTTTAAAAAAGAAATCATTAAAACTGTTTGATCTTTACAATCACCATACAGATTGTCAATAATTTCATTTGCATTATGAGGAGTAATACCTCCTTTGCCAAAATTAGCCATAATATATTTTATATTTTGCTGTATATAATGATAAATAGCCTCTATCTTTTTTTTATCAGATAAAAGTCCCTTTGTTAATTTTTGTGCTAATTTCCTAATTTTTTTATTAGGTTGCGATGCTTTATCAAAATCATAAAATATTTTTTGATTAATAATATTCCAATTTTCCATAGTTGAGTAGTCAACTCTAGATAAAATTTCAGAATATGGCTTTAAAGTATTATTTTCAACTTTGACTTTAGGGAGGTTTGATATATGCCAATGATAGATCTTATCTGTATCATTCTCCGTAATTTTAGGTTGAGGCATTGCATATTCTTTATGATATAGTATACGATTTTTTGCAATCTTTATGACGATATCAACTTCTCTTACAGGATCAATTCTTGAACGATTATTACTTTGATTGGCTTGCCAAAAATATCCTCTAACTCCTCCTGCTATTTGGTTTTCAATTATATTTTTTTTAGTTTTTGATGAGACTTGAACTTCTATAATACTACCTTTTTGAATAGCTGGTAGTGAAAAAGTGATTAATTTTGTATCATCGTAACTATTATAGTGTTGTGGATTTTGAACCTGTATCGCATCTTGTTTAATTTCTTGGATAGTTTGGTCTGGTTGAATTACTCTCGCATAATCCAACTTTTTCTCCTCATAAAAAGAGTTAAATGCTGTATAAATTTGACTATAATCTCGTACAGCATCATCACTTAAGATAGCAATTTTATACTTGCTAGTTACTAATTCTTGTGCGTCATCTGTAATATGAATATGTATAGATTTTTGCAGTATTACTGCACCTGCATTTTGTTCCTTCTGTGTCGGTGAAAAAGCAGATAAACAAGAAGTGAATAGAAAAAAGAAAAATGAGAATCGAAATTTTTTTAACACAATAATACCTATTTATTAAATTAGTATTATTGTATAGTTTTAAAAATTAATTTAAAGTTAGAAATTATATTTTATAGCACCATCTTGACGTGATCATGTGCTTTAAATTGTTGAAATACTTCATGTCGGTCATCGTCATTGTGTACTAAAAGTGAGACATTATGACTTTTATATTTGCCATTTTTGCTATTGTTTGATTTCCTAACAGTGTGGTCACGTTCACCTAGAACTGAAGCCGTTACAGAACTTATTTCCACATGAGCATCTATAATGACTTTATAATTCCATTGGCATGGATAGGTAAGTTCTAGCTTTTTATCATCTAGTGAAATCACCGCTTTTCCCTCCGCTTTTTGATTCAAGTTGTACATTGGAGATAATCATAGACTTGTCAATTGCCTTTGCCATATCGTAAATTGTTAACAGTCCAACGCTTGCTCCTGTTAAGGCTTCCATCTCAACACCTGTTTTTCCAGTGAGTTTTGCTAAGACTTCAAGTCTAAAACCTGGAAGTTCTGGAAGTTCAGCTATATCAACTTTTACCGAAGTTAACATCAATGGGTGGCACATAGGTATAAGGGTGGATGTTTGTTTTGTACCTTGTATAGCAGCTATGACTGCAGTTTGAAGTACCGGACCTTTTTTTGTTTGGTTAGAAACAATCATATCATAAGCTTTTTGACTCATTGTAATGGTACCACTTGCTACTGCAACTCTTGTTGTCTCATTTTTGTCTGATACATCTACCATTTTTGGTCTGTCATTTTCATCTAAATGTGTTAGTTGCACTATTTACCTTCTGTTTTCTTTCATTATATATCATACACGATTAATACACATTTAATCACTATTATTCTAAACTTATAGATTAAATTATTTAAAATAAATAAAGGAACTACATAATGAAAAAACTAGGTTTTCTAGCACTTATTGCCGCACTTATCTTTGTATCTACAATTCATGCTAAGTCTGAAACGAAAGATGAAGCAAACAAAATTGTATTGACTACAAATAATGGAAAAATTATTGATATTAATATTACTCAAGAAGGTTTTGTATTTAAACAGTATCCTGGTAAAACAGTTCTTTTAAACTTTTTTGGTCCAATGTGCCCTCCGTGTATCATTGAAATGCCTCATCTTATCGAGCTTCAAAAAGAGCATAAAGATGATTTACAAATTATAGCAGTGCAAGTACAAATGCCAATGGAAGATAAAGCATTGAGTGCATTTGTCAAGAAAAACAATGTTAATTATCCAGTTGTTAATTTAAACGATGCATGGGATATTGTATCATTTGTCAAGGCAAATACAAACTGGGGTGGTCAGATTCCATTTATGATGATGTTTGATAAAAATGGAAAGTTAAAAAATCAATATATGGGCGTTGTTGCAAACGAAAAACTTCTTGAAGATATGCGAAAGTGATATAGTTCACTTTCGTTAAATAATTTTACATCCTTCTTAACAAACTAAACTTGATTCTTCTATACATTTTCAATACAATTATCTTAAATTATTTACTTTTTTATCGCTTTGGTAGTTTTTTTTATTCAAAATGGAAAATAATATGATATTATGCAAATAAACTTAACAAAAAAGACAAAAAGGAATTAGATTATGAAAATAAAACTTATCATTTTATCAGTAAGTATAACCCTGCTATTATCTTTTATTGGTTGTGGTGGGACAGATGACACACCGATAGAAAATCAAGCACAAAAAACGACACAGGAAACTTTACAACTAAATGAAGATAACTATTTAAATCTTGCAAGGCATTATTATTCACAAAACTCTTTGACTAAAGTGGTTATACCTAGAAATATGCAACATTTAAGTCAGTCAAAAATCAATAAAGATAGAAGTATAGATAAAAATAGTTTCTATATCAAATCAAACACATCGGCTGATGGTACAATTGAATCAATGATTATTAGCAAGGGTGACAAACTTATATCGGTTAGTATTGATAATGGAAGTGTGAAAGTTTCTTTACACAGTGATGAAAAAGTTATAAGACAGACACTTAGTTTAGATGCATTTAAAAACTTTGATATGTAAAAAATAAAAAGGATTAAATTATGAGAGCAATATTAGCAATAATTCTTATGACGTTGTCACTACACGCGGCATCTGTATGGACAACTTATACTGGATATGCAAATGGAGATAGTGTAGCCGTCGGTGTGGCTGGAGTTACAGGAGAAAATAATAACTGGGTAGGTGTTTTTAGACAAGGTTCAATAAGTAGCTGGGACAATATTATAGATGCTAAATGGTTCAATTTTGTGGATGGTAATGTAGTATTTGATAATTTACCTACAGGCAGGTATGAAGTAAGACTTTTTTATAATGATACTTTAACTGTAGAAGCTACTTCAAGTGCATTTGATATAGGTGATGGCGAGGGTGGGGATGCGATGATATCTACTAATCAAACATCTTACCAGGTTGGAGAGGGAATAACCGTATCTGTAGGTAATGTTCAAGGTCAACATAATAATTGGATAGGTATATTTCCCGAAGGGGTGGAGAGTCAGTGGGATAATCTTGTCCTTGCACAATGGTTTGATTTTACAATTGGAACGCTATCGTTTGTAAACAACTTACCTGCAGGTAACTATGAAGTAAGACTTTTTTACAATGATACTTTAAATAGTGTAAGTACTGCAAGTTTTACAGTAGAACAAGGATGGCTTGCTCCAACAGTTTATGAAGATGCTGAAAATGGAAATATTGCTGGATGGAGTACATTAGATGGACCTCATACGGTTGAAAATGTATACTTTGATGGAACAAGAGCAATTTATGGATCTGGATATTGGTTAAATGGTGGAGCATATAATGCTGGTTTTTATCAATTATTGTTAGATAATGGAAATTATTGGAATAATACATCTCAGCGCATTCTTGAGTTAGATTTTAACGCTGGTAATGATACTTCTGCATGTTTTCAAATAGGTGTTGAGGCACAAACAACACAAGGCTTTAGAATGATTATGTTTAGTGCATGGTATGGTAGACATGGTTATGTTGCAGCTCGAACAGTATATAGTGATGAACTTGTTATCTTAACGTATCCTTTAGAAGATGCTATGGAGTATTTACACGCAAATTATTGGAAACATTTTAGAGCAGATCTTCAAGAACATCTTGAGATACTTGAGCCTGGCAATCAAATTATTGCTGTTGAATCGTTTATTTTAAATGGCACAAGTTACCAAGGAAGATACAAAGGTCATGTAGATAATATCAAGCTTAGTTCAGAATAGTGATTACTAAATTAAGACGCACTTCTATGCGTCTTAATTTATATTATTTCCCCATTTTCTCCACATATTCTTCATAGTTACCTTTAAAATCTACTACTGTACCATCAGACTTTAACTCTATAATTCTATTTGCAAATGCATCGATAAGTTCTCTATCGTGTGTAACACAAATCGCATTACCTTGATAATTGTATAAAGCTTCACCAAGTGCTACAATTGCTTCAAGATCAAGGTGATTGTCTGGTTCATCAAGGATAAGCATGTTGGCATCATCCATCATCATTTTTGAGAGCATCATTCTGTGTTTTTCACCACCACTAATAGTCTCTACTTGTTTTTCTTGGTCTTCACCTGTAAAAAGCATACGCCCAAGACACTTTCGGATCTCATCGATATGCCAATCTTTACTAAAACCTTGTAGCCAATCATAAAGTTTCATATCACCAGTGATTTTATCAGTTGTATTTTGAGGAAAATAGGTAGTGTGGATTGTTTGACCCCATTTTATAGTTCCGCTGTCTGGCTTTAAGTTTTCTGTGATGATCTCAAGAAGTGTTGTTTTACCTACACCATTGGTTCCAATAAGGGCGATTTTATCTCCTTTATCGATCTTAAATGTGAAATCTTCAAGGACTATTTCGCCATCATAACTTTTAGAAATTCCTTCAACTTCAAGTACTTCAGCACCAATGTCACGACAAGTTTTAAAGATAATACTCGGATCTCTTCTACTAGAGACTTGAATCGCTCCAACATCTAGCTTATCAAGCTGTTTTTGTCTACTTGTTGCCTGTTTTGCTTTAGAGGCATTTGCAGAAAATCGTCTTACGAAACTCTCTAGCTGCTCTTTCTCTTTTAGTTTTTTACTTCTGTCTACTTCATTTTGTTTTGCAATGATATTTGCAGCGATATACCATTCATCATAGTTTCCTGTAAATTCACGAATATTTTTAAAGTCAACGTCTAAGATATGAGTTACAACAGAGTTCAAAAAGTGTCTATCATGTGATATAACGATAAGAGTACCATCGTGGCGTTTTAACTCATATTCTAACCAAGCAATTGCTTCCATATCAAGGTTATTTGTAGGCTCATCAAGTAATAAAATATCAGGTTTTGGAAACAGTACCTGTGCTAAAAGAATTTTAAACTTATCACCACCAGTTAAAGAACTCATAAGTTCACTATGCATAGAAGCTTCAAATCCAAGAGCTTCAAGAAGTTTTTCGATATGTACTTCTGATTCATATGTAGGGTCTTCTTCAGCACAGATAATCTCTAGGTCTGAGAGACGGTTGTTAACCGCGTCATCTTCAAAGTCACCTTCCATATAGAGTTTTTCTTTCTCTTTTTGCGCATCAAATAGACGTTTATTTCCATAAAGTACTGCATCACTAAGTGTGAAATTTTCAAAAGCGTATTGGTTTTGTCCTAAAACTCCCATTTTAAGCCCTGGCTGAATTTGTGTTTCACCACCAGATGGCTCTATTTCTCCTGAGAGAATTTTTAAAAATGTACTTTTCCCAGCGCCATTTGCACCAATAAGTCCATATCGCTTGCCCTTATCAAAAGTGATATTGATCTTCTCAAAAAGTACACGTTTACCATACTGTTGTTTTAAATTTACTGCTGAAAACATTCTAACCCTTTACTAATTCTATAATATTTTCAATCGGTCTACCGATAACTGCTTTACCATCTTTTATCACAATTGGGCGCTCAATAAGCTTTGGATTTTCTACCATAGCTTGAATAAGCTTGTCTTCATCATTTTCATTTTTCAGATCTAACTCTTTATAGAGTGTTTCTTTTGTTCTCATAAGCTCTCTAGCACTTAAATCTAGCATTTTTAAAAGATTTGTAATCTCTTCATATGTGTGTGAAGTTTCAAGATATTTTATTACTTCTATTTCAAGTCCGTTTTCTTCTAATATATTAAGCCCATTCCGTGATTTACTGCATCTTGGATTGTGCCAAATTTGTATATTTGACATTTTTGTTTCCTACTAATTTTTTGGGGATTGTACTGAAAAAGGGGTTAAATACTAAGTAACTCTTCTTTTTGCTTTTTTGTGAGCTTACTAACGATTAATTCGTATGAGTGATCACATAACTCAAAAAAGAGTTTATCATCGACATCTCCATTTGCTTTGAGCGTGTTCCAGTGCTTTTTATTCATATGATATCCAGCTCGAATATCGTTGTAAAGAGTTCTAAGTTCCAGTGCATAAATTGGGTCACATTTGAGATTTACTTCTAGTGGAAGTTCTTCAGTTGTCAGTGCAAATATCTTTTCCATTACACGATAAACCCTCACTTTTTCATCAAAAGGATAGTCAAAAGTTGCGCCTTTTTTAGAGCATAGATATTGATCTAGTGTATTAAAATTCATAATATTTATCCAGTTAAAAAAATTTAATTTTATAGAGGCACTTGCAAATTCCAAAGAAAGATTCACAATTTAAGTAATCACGAAGTTTAAAAAGCTGATTCTGATTTCAATAAGTTATAATTTTTTAGCACAAAAATCTAACAGAAATGAGAATCAACTTATGTCAGCAATTGTACCATCACTTTCAAAAATGTGGCTTAAAATCATAAATCTAGAACAGACTCTCTTTCCAAGACTTCAAGATTCTTTAGGAGTGTTGACTCCTAAAGAAGAGAAATTGATTAAGATTTTAGACTTTGCAGAGATAGAGAAAAATATAACAGTAGCAAATATTACTAATACACCTAAGGACAGGATACAGATTGCAAGAGCTTTTATTGCCAAGAGTGTCTATAACTTTCAAACAACAAGAGCTTTAATCGATAGACTAAAATGTGATAAAACCTTGAGAGTATTGTGTGGCTGGAGATATCATACAGAGATACCAAGTGAATCTAAATTTTCTAGAGTTTTTAAAGAGTTGTCGAAGTTGAGAATTGCAGAGAAAACCCATGAACAATTTATCCATACCTACCTAAAAGATGAACTCTTTTTTTATAACGCAAGCGATTCCACTAAAATACCATTAAGAGAGAAACCTATAAAAGTTGAGAAAAAAAAGAAACTAATGAAGAAAAGAGGCAGACCAAAAAAAGATGAGATAAGAGAACCAAAAGAAAAGACAAAATTACAACTTCAACGAGATATGAAAACAACAGATGAGATGCTCTCTGTTGTATCCACAAATTGCGGAGTTGGTGTTAAGCAAAACTCCAAAGGTAATAAAGAGACTTGGATAGGCGGTAAACTTCATATTTCTGTTGTAGATGGAGATATACCGATAACAGCTATATACTCAGGTGCTCATGTACATGACAGCTCAGTTGCACTTCCTTTAATTCAAGAGACAAGCAGAAAAGTTGATTATCTGTATGACTTGGAAGATGCAGCCTATGACAGCGATATAATAAGAGATTTTTCAATACTTCATAACCATAGACCCATTATAGATATCAATCCCAAAAACTCAAAAGAACTCAAAGCAAAAAAAGAGTTAATATTTGAGGAAAAAAAGAAGTTTGAAGAATTAAACCTCCATCTCTCTTGTGATACACACCACTACAACCAAAGAAGTAGTGCTGAGAGAGTTAATGCTTATCTGAAGGACAGTTTTGGATGTGATAAAATTTACTATAGAGGAGCTACAAAAGTAGCTTCTGTTTTAGCCTTTGGTATATTGTCTATCTGTATCCATCAGTCTTTAAAGCTTGTGACTTAGCCCTCATTAATAAAATTACAAAATTGATACTTTTTTAAAACACAAACTATAAAGTATGCAGTAAAATGTTTGATTTTTTAGGAAATTTACTATTTTAGCTACAAAACAGCACTAAATTATCAAAAAATAGTTTTTTTAGATTAAAGTTCTGCTCTTAGTAAAATATGTTGCTTTGAGAAATTGAATTTGCAAGTGGTTCTATATATTAGATAATTTTTTTGTTTTTAGATTTCTTCCTAGATCGTATTTTGACATTTAGAGTTTATCTTTGAGTAATTAGTTTACTTGATATGTTTAAGAGCTGTTTAGCTGTCGCTTTTCCGTTCTAAGGATTATAAAATGTAAAATTAGAGCTTAATAGGTAATAATTAAAGGGATGATATTACAATAGATTTTGTCTATTAAAAAAATCTTCAAATTTAAAAACTTCTATTGTACTACTATTATCTTCTTTTCTCAATTCCATAAATATATATTTATCATTGAAGTATAAAATATCACTGGAATTATAATCATAGCTCTTAAGTTTAAAATCTAAATATTCTAAATTTTTTAGATTTTCAGGCCTAAAAAATATTTGGTGAAAAGTTGACAAAATATATAATGGTAAAAGGATAATTACAATCGTCATAATTCTTGAAAGAACAAAGGCAATATCCTTCGCATTATTACTAATAAAATTAGAATTTAATTGATTTTCAATATTTGTTCGAAAACTGTTATTGTTGGTAACTATATGACTTGATCTAAGAAAAATGGATTGAATGATAG
>JADGDK010000090.1:0-6015 GCA_016744895.1 Campylobacterales bacterium
AGATTGTCCAAGCTTTTGTAGCCTATCGAAGTGCTTCTACTTATGATTTACTTGCAGATTTATTAGGTATTCTTGCGTTTCAAGCATTTTACTCAATTTATAGATGGATACGCTACTACCTATGATTAAATCTCTTGTTTCATTTTTTATTGAAAAATCTATCTTAAACCATATCTTTTTTCTCTTTATCTTTCTTCTAGGTGTTTTTGCTTATATCAAAATTCCAAAAGAGATTTTTCCACCTATGAATCTTGATGCTATATCAATCAGGGGAAATTATATTGGAGCCAGTCCTGATATTTTAGATAAAATGGCTGTAGCAACTATTGAAGATGATTTAAAAAACTTAAGTGATATTGCAGATATTGAAAGTACGATTAAAAATGGTACTTTTCATATCAAAGCAGATCTTAAAGATGGTGCTGACAATGATGAAACATTAAGTAATGTCAAGGATATCATCTCGAATTTAAGACGTGACCTTCCAACAGATATGGATGAGCCTATTGCTAAAATGATTACCAATAGTTTTCCACTTGTCACCATCGCTATCGCATCACATGAAAAAACAGAAAATTTACTTAACGTAGCAGCAGAGTTAAAACGTTCACTCTCCTCTATCAAAGATTTAAGTGATATTAGCATTCGTGGAGATGCAGATACAGAACTTCTATTTACGTTAGAAGATAAAAAGATAGAAGCCCTAGGCATAGATCGAAATATGCTCATCTCTTCATTGGCATCATTAAGTACCATTTTTCCAGTAGGAATGGTCAAGGAGAAAGGGAATCATCTTTTTTTAAGTACCTATAATGGAATCAAAAATGTGAAACAACTTAAAGAGAGTGTTATCACAGTAGGCAGTAAAAAAGTACGTATTCAAGATATTGCAGATGTTTCATTTCAACTCAGTGACCCAACCGAAATTTCACATTTTAATGCCTTGCCAAATATCTCTATTAATATCAACAAAGCCGAAACTGGTAACTCAATTGCCCTTGTAAAAGAGATTCGATCTGAACTCAAAAAGTATGAACAAGAGTATAAAAATTACAAATTTGAAGTCTATACTGATACTTCTATATGGATACGAAATCGTCTCAATACAGTTATATCCAACATTATTTTTGGTCTTATTTTAGTAGGTCTTTCTATTTGGGTGTTTATTAACGCACGTATCTCCATGGTTGTCTCTATTGGAATACCTACAAGTTTTCTTATTGGACTTGTCGCTACGCAAATGCTTGGATATTCACTTAATATGCTCTCTTTATTGGGTGCTCTGATTGCACTTGGTATGCTTGTAGATGAAGCAATTGTAGTTGCTGAAAATATACAGAGACATCTTGAAGAGGGAGACGATCCAAAAACTGCAGCTATCAATGGCGCAAGTGAAATGTTCCCCGCTGTTTTAACAGCCACAGCTACAACGATATTTGCTTTTTTGCCACTTCTTATCATGAGTGGGGAGATGGGTGTTTTTATGAAAATACTTCCAATCATGATCAGTATATTGCTTATAAGTTCACTCTTTGAAGCTTTTTTCTTTCTACCACTTCATGCCAAAGAGATTTTAAAAAAAGAGACTAAAAATCATAAAGGAGATATTTTTTGGAGGCGTGCAAAAGCACTTTATACTAAAATTTTAGAATTTATACTTATAAATCGCAAAAAAGTTCTTTTTAGTTTCATCCTCTTTACCCTTGGAAGTACAACTTATATGTTACAAATAAGTAAGTTTCAACTTTTCCCAGACTTTGATACTACACAAATTTATATCAGTGGTAAAGTCAATAAAAATTATGATATTCATCAAACACAAGAGTTTGTAACGGAGGTTGAAAAAGCACTTATTGGAAAACTAGATGATGAAGATATCTCATCTATTACCTCTATTTCAGGAATGAAACTTGACAACAAATCACAGCCACATATCTCTGAAAACTTTTTTCATATTTTTGTCAACTTACACGAGAGAGCTCCTGAAAACTTTTTTAATATTTTTATAAATCCTATTCTCTCTCCAGAATATGATGATAGTGACATGATACGTCCACACTCTGCAAAAGAGATATCACTAGAAATCAAAGCATTAACCAACCAATTTAAAAATCAAAAAGAGTTTGAAGAGTTCAATGTCGTTGTTCCAGGAGCTGGCATCGTTGAAAGTGATATTGCACTCTCTTTTTGGGGAGATGAGGCAAAAGTAAAAGATGAGATAGCAAAACTTCAAACACATATGAGAGGAATCAATGGTGTTTTTAATGTCACAAATGACATGACAGAAGGAGAAAAAGAGTTAAAATTCAAAGTCAATGCTTATGGTGAATCCTTAGGTATCAATGAAAATATTATCAGCAATGCATTAAAACCACTATTTTTAAAAGCAGAAATTTCAAAAATGTTTTATGAAGGTAAGCTTATAAGAATTAAATCTCAAGACAGACGCAAAGATAGTGCTTCAACATTGGACAACCTCTATATCACGGTACCAAATTCTCTAACAAAAGTTCGATTACGAGAAGTAGTTGATTTTATCTTAAAACCAAGTTTTGCAACACTTTATAAAGAAGATGGACAAAAAATATGGACGATCTTTGGTTCACTTGATAAAGAACTTATCACTTCAAGTGAATTTCTTACAATAATTAAACCAAAGTTAGAAGAGATTGAAAAACAGGGTATTGGCGTTGAAATCAAAGGAGAAGAAAAAGAGAATCAAAAAATTCAAAAAGAGATGATGCATGCTGCTATCATTGCAATCTTTTTAATCTTTATCGCCCTCATCTGGATGTTTAATTCACTCTCTCTTTCACTATTTGTACTTTCTATCATTCCTCTATCCATCTTTGGAGTACTACTGGGACATCTTATCATGGGAATTAATCTTACAATGCCGGGAATGCTTGGTATTGTAGGGCTTGCTGGAGTTGTTGTCAATGATGGAATTATTATGATCGATTTTTTAAGACGTGCTAATACACATCAAGAATTTATACAAAAAGCAACTTTAAGACTTCGTCCAATTTTATTGACCTCAATTACTACAGTTTTAGGACTCTCAACATTGATACTCTTTGCATCAGGTCAAGCTGTCATCTTGCAACCTATGGCAATATCTCTAGGATTTGGTATCGCTTGGGCTACGGTCTTGAACTTGCTCTTTCTTCCGCTTCTTTTTGCCACCGTTCATAGAATTCGCTAAAATTTTAAGATACTTTTTTGCTTTGATCTCTTTTCCGTGATAAATAACATGTGTTGCTATTTTTCTTTTACACATCTCTTTTGCATCCATCCAGTAATCTTGACCAATAAGCATATTTTCAAATTCATCAGGAGTTAAAAAACCATCATCCACAACTATAGTACGAAAAAATTTCATTAAAATTTTATCTTTATGCTTTACACGCGAACGGATTTCACCACCTTTTCCAGAAAAACCTGAAGAGTAATTATGAAACATAATATCTGAATATGGATAGATTACGCGACGTTTTGCCATACAAAACATAAGTGCACCCATAGAGTAAGCATGGTTGTCTAAATAGGCAACAGTTCGCCCATAAAATTTCTCTTGGATAAGGTTATAAAACTGTTTCCCTTCATTTACTAGACCACCAGAGGAATTAATACGAAGCTCTAGTATATCTTCACCTAAAGCCCCTCGCAACTCATTTAAGACCGCATGAAGACCTCGTTTAAATTCTTTAAATTTTCCAACATGAACAGTGAAATGCCGATACTTTGGCTGAATTTGATAAACTTTATTTGCTCTATCAAGTATTTTTCTTCGCTCGGGAACATGTTTGACAAATAACGTATGCTCTTCACTGCTAAGATCACTACCCTTTTTGTTTTCCATGCACTCTTCCTAATTGTCTTGATTTTATAAAGTATACATTAAAATGAATAAAACTTATATGAATTTTAAAATGAATTTGTAAATATTTTTTTACAGAGTAAGGTATGTTTATCGTAAGCCAAGTGGCTTACGATAGCGTGTTATCTAAAGTTCGCGAATGGATTATCGATAATTTTCTTTCTACTTGCAACGTAAGGAATGATCGCTGCATGTCTTGCTCTTTTGATTGATGCTTCAACCATCTCTTGATGCTTTTTGCAATTACCTGTCAAACGACGAGGCATGATTTTATATCTCTCTGAGAGTGAAAATTTAAAAGCTGCTGGGTCTTTATAGTCTAAAAACTCAACTTTTGCTTCACAGTATCTACAATATTTTTTTGAATATTTTCTTCTTTCTGCCATAATTATTTCCTACTTATATTTTTCTATTTTCTAAAATGGTATTTCATCGTCATTAATGTCGATTTCTGGAATACTATTGTTTTGTTGTGCAGCTGGGGCTGCTGGCGCATTTTGTTGTTGATTTTGATATTGATTACTTGGTGCGTTATTGTTGTAGCTATTTCCGCCACTTTGAGCACCTTGATTGTATCCACCACCATCAGATGGATTTGAACCTTTTGAATCTAACATCGTCATGTTTTCAACAGTAATAGAGTGCTTACTTCTTTTACCACCATTTTGGTCTGTCCAACTATCAAGCTTCAATCTACCCTCTACGAGAACTTTTGAACCTTTTCTAAGATATTGGTTTGCAACTTCAGCAGTTCTTCCAAAAAAGGTGATATCTACAAAAAGAACTTCCTCTTTCATCTGACCATCGCCACCTTTAAATTTACGTGTTGATGCAATACCTGTATTTCCAATTGCTGTACCACTTGGTGCATATCTAAGTTCTAGATCTCTTGTTAAGTTTCCAACTACTATTACTTTATTGAACATTTTGCGTCCTTAATTATTCTGCGTCTTTTTCAGGTGCTTCTTCAACTACAGGAGTCTCTTCTGCTTTTGGTGCTTCTTCTACTTTTGGTGTTTCTTCAGCCTTTGGAGCTTCAGATTTAGGTGTAGCTTTTTCTTCTTTTTTATCAGATGCAGCTTTTGCCAATTTTTCCCATTGTGCAATCTCTTTTTTCTTCTCAAATTTTACATTTAAAAATCGAATAATCTCTTCAGTTAGTCTAAGATTTCTTAAAATCTCTTCCATTGCACTAGCTTCACCAGTAAAATAAAGAACAAAGTAGTGTCCTCTCTCATACTTCTCAATCTCATAAGCAAGTTTTCTAATGCCCATATCGTTAACTGCTTTGACTTCACAACCGTTAGTTTCTACAACGTTCTTGATAAAATCAAACTTTGCCTTCATTTCCTCTTCGGTAAGCGTAGGCTTTACTACAAATAGTAGCTCATAATGTTTCATATATTCTCCTTGTGGGTTTCAAGCTCTTTTTGAATTTTTAAGAGCAAGGGTTTTTCTATATATTTATAATAGAGGTCGCGATTATACCCACTCAAGTCTTATAAATAACTTTGAAGTTTTATCAATGCCGAAAATGTATAAGAGTTTTTATCGATATTTTGCATTTTTTTAAGGGCATGTTCACTTTCTAAAAGGTGTTTTAAAATTTTCTGGTAGGTAGGTAAATTGATTTTGATACACTGTGCTGCTCTCATTTGTGCTAAATTTTGCGGTAATGGAAAACCTAAAATATCCAAGACATCATAACTCCCGTGGATCTTTATATAGGAGTGAAACATAAAAAGTTGCACGATATAAGCTTGCAAAGCATTGATGATTTTAATTTCATCATGACTACCTGCATCAAGTAACTTTTGCATTTGACTGGTGATATCCTCTTTTTGAAGTACCTTGGAAATAAATTCATCCATAGCCATTTCACCCATACCATAGACATGTTTATCAATATCCGCGGCATAAATCTTTTTATTGAGAATTGCAAGTTTTGAAAGTTCGTTGACGCTTAATGAAAGTTCTTCATTTTGTATCATAAATAGATGTTGCAGGGCATAATTATCGATATCCAGCGAAAGTTCATTGGATCTTTGTCTCAAAACAGCCATAGCGTCACCCATGTGAGGTTTAAAAAAGCGGACAAAATCTGCTGATTTTTTTTTACCAAAACTTCTTGTTAA
>JADGDK010000090.1:6025-11238 GCA_016744895.1 Campylobacterales bacterium
TATGTAAGTAGTTAACAAGTCCAAGTGGTATTGCTTGAAGTAATTTATCTGTATCTAGGTGTGCTGTTAAAAGTATAATCTTTACATCTGCATCTGTAAGCCTTATCTTCTCCGCTAAATTGGTAAAGCAGATAACTTGTAGCATTTTTTTGACACAATCCTACCAAAGTATCAAGCTCTTTTTTAGGAACTTTCTTATCTGTTCTGATATAGAGAATATTTACATCACCAAAGAGTGAAGGTTGTGCTATAAAGTTTTTTGCACTTTCATAATTGTACTCATCATAATAAAATGACAATACACCATCTTTGTCACCAAGCATAGGTAAAATCTGCTGCACATAATAACTTGAAAAAAATGCTTCTCCATAAAGCAAAAGAGATTTTGGTAATGCCCCATTTCTTATCGCAGTATCGAGATGATTTTTATACATCTTTCACTTCTCGCTCTCGAATAGAACCTATGATCTTGCCTGTTGTAATATGAGATTCTAAAATCTCAACGCGTACATGTTCAAACAATTCTGTGTCAGTGTCCATCAAAAAGATTCTAGCACCATTCATAATGCCCTCTTCTACTTTTGCAATAGGCGTACGATCACTCTCAATCACAACCGCACTCAAAAGTTCACCTTCATGCTCCTTTGCCCAGCGTGCATATTTTCTATCAGCATAATCCCAAGCTACTTTTGCACTCTCTCGCTCTAACTCACTTACACGACTTGCAACAATTTCGATATTGGTCATCAAGTAGGCTTGGAGCTTTTTATCTCCATTTTTAATCGCCCTCAAAAGTCGATGTACAATCAAATCACTATATCTTCTAATAGGTGATGTAAAGTGGGTATACTGTTCAAATCCTAAACCAAAATGCCCATGGTTTTCATGTGAATAGACTGCCTGTTTTTGCGCTCTAATGATGAGTTTATCCACCTCAGCACGCATATCTTTCTCATCAGCAGCTTTTTGTAATCCTCTAATGGTTTCATAGATATTTTCATTCATTTCAGAATATATTCCAATGATGGAGAGGTCATCCATCATCTCTTCGATTCGCTCTAGTGAGGGTTGATCATGAATTCTAAAGATTCCTTTTTCAAAGGCATGAGCAGCAGCTTTGTTTGCTAAAAGCATGGCATCTTCTATCAGTGCGTGAGAAGGTGTTTCATGTTCTTCTTTGATATCGATAAGATTTTGATTTTCATCTAATGACATCCTTACCTCATCAGAGGAGAATTCACAACCATTTGCCAATCTTTTGGTTCTAAATTTTCCTAGAAGTTTGTTCAATGGCAATAGATACTCTAAAATCATATCATCAACGGCATCTTTTTCACTAAAATCACCAGCTAAAAAGAGGTCAATTTTATCATAGGTGTATCTTCGTTTAGAGTGGATGACTGCTTCTATCATCTCCTCTTTTACCACTGTGGCATTTTTCTCATCAAGTGTCATTTTATAGACAAATGCAAGCCTATCTACTTCTGGTTTTAACGAACAGATATTTTCACTAAGTGCGCGTGGAAGCATGGGAATACTTTTATGTGGGAAATAAATTGAAAATCCACGATCTTTCGCCTCTTTATCAATCTGTCCCATCTCTGTTACATATGTACTTACATCAGCGATAGCTACATAAAGAGCCTTCTCTTGCATATCATAATAGATAGCATCATCAAAATCTTTTGCAGTAGGAGGATCAATCGTACAAAATGCTAAATTAGTTAAATCAACTCTATCAGGATACATGCTCTTATCTACACTGTCACCATGGCTCTTAGCTTCAAGCTCTGCTTTTTCAGAAAAAAACTCTTTTTTGTTGTAAATAGCCAAAGATATCTTTTCATCCACTTTTGGATCGTCTAAGACTCCTAAAACTTCTACAATGATATCAGTATAATTGTCTATTTTAAACACAGTTCCAAGGGGAAGTTCTTTAAGTGCTTTTTGACTCGCAGCAAGTGTAACTGGTAAATCTGTTTTGATATTAAAACCTAATACTTGATTATCTACCATTTTGGTATAAGCAACGGTAGTTGCAAACTCTTTTTTCAAGATCTCAATGACCTTTGCTTTGGGTCGTCCACCTTTTTTAAAGATCCGTTTGCCAAGAACGATATCACCTCTTACTGCACCTGAAAGGTCATAAGGTTCAATAATCATATCTTTGGATTCTCTAACACCAAATTCACTCAAATACCCCGTACCTGTCCTTGCTACATCAACAGTTCCAAAGCGATACTTTGAGTCTAGTTTATAAACACTATCATGTAATTTAAGTGCTTTTAATAAAACCAATTTATCAACCAACTCTTGATCAGAATTGATAATATCCTTTTGATTTATTCCTGAAGAAAGTTGTTGAAGAAACTCTTTGATAATATACCCCTTAAATATAATGATAAGTGCGGTTCATCTGCACGCGGGCACTCCGCCGAGGAGAACATAGCGTTAGCGTAGAGTGAGGGGCTTTGCTCCTTACTCGTAAAATGATGTGGATTCCCTTTTTAAACAAAGTTTAAAAAGGAATAGCAGCATCTACAATAGTACCCACACCGGAAATACTATCACCTACAACATCAGGGGCAACAACATTAGTTACAGCACCCACAGCTTTAAATGGCAACGCTGCTACGGTTCCAACAATGCACCCTGAAAATAGTAACGATACAAGTGCCAATAAAATAATTTTTAATCTCATTACGTAATAACCTTTTTCGATTCTTATAATAGGACTATTTTAACACAAAAGAGTAAAATTTGCTAAAAATTTTAAAAACTTTAAGAAATCATCGTATTCTTTATATGATTATTATGATTGAATATCTAATAAAAACAATAAAACATTTAAGATATTTAATTCTTTAAAAAAGTTGTAAAATTTATTACTTTTTTCTTGTATACTACTTTAACAATTTAATACATTTGTAAGGATAGTAAGTGATTAAAAAAACCTTTATCATATTTATCGTGCTCTTTTTTACATATCCAGCACTTTATGCTGACTACTATTATAGCGGCGGTAAAAAACATACTTTAAATAAATTAAAAACCAATAAATCAATTAGTACATCTAATGAACTAACTTTTCAAACACAAACAGGTGAAACCATGACTATAAATAAAGGCCTTATAGTTTCATTTTCAGATCAAAACGTACGTAAAAATATTGAGCAAAAATATCATCTAACTTTTGTCAAAGCCTTATCAGATGCAATGTATTTATATACAATACAAAATGTTTCTAAAACTATTGAAACCGCAAACCTTATCTATGAAGAGGATGGCGTAAAATTTTGTCATCCTGACTTCCAAAGAAATAAAACAAGCAGAGCAATCACGAATGATCCATTTTCATATGACTCATGGCATCTTTTTGATAACTGGTCGAGTGATGGTGGAGATGTCAATATCGAACAAGCATGGAAGTATACAAAAGGTAAAGGAATTAAAGTCGCTGTATATGATAAAGGTATCGATTTAGATCATCCAGATCTTAAAGAAAATATCATTGCATTTAAGAACTATAATGACCCTAACTCAGATATTCCCTATTCTGATGATGATACAAACTGGCATGGCACAGCATGTGCAGGAATTCTTGCCGCTGTAGAGAACAATATAGGTAGTGTTGGAATTGCACCGCAGGCTAGTCTTTATGCAGTTGGTTACTCAGAAAATAACATTTCAAAAGATATTGAAGCATACCGATGGATGATGAATGAAGGAATAAGTGTCATTAATAATAGTTGGGGTTCTTACTCTGCATTTGATGCTTATAACTCAATTTTTAAAGAATTGGCTACAAAAGGAAGGGACGGAAAAGGAATTATCATAATTTTTGCATCAGGGAATGGTGATGATAATGGTGTTCCCATAAACCTTGATTCACAAAATATCTATGATGAATCTGAATCTCCTTATGTATTATCTATTGCAGCATCAGCAAGAGACAACACTATTGCACCTTACTCAAATTATGGAAAATCCATTGATTTTGCTGCACCAGGAGGATCTACTAACTCAGGTATCTTTACAACAGATGCTAGAGGATCGATAGGTTATAATCCAAGTGAATATAATCCAAACTTTGTAGGCACTTCAGCTGCCGCTCCAATTGTATCAGGAACCGTAGCACTAATGCTCTCAGCTAATCCAAAACTAACACGTGATGATGTATATATAATTTTAAAGTTTTCTGCACAAAAAAAAGGTCACTATATGTATGATCAAGAGGGACATAATGTCCACTGGGGATATGGCAAAATTGATGCTGGACGTGCAGTTGAAATTGCACACACTTATGGAGACTCAAATCTTAAAAATTTTGCACAAACAATCTTTAAAGAGTTAGATCAATAATATCAATTATTGACCTTTAAAGATTGTTTTTAGTACTATTGTCTTAAATTTTTAAGGAGCACCATGTACCGTTTTGCACCCTCTCCAACAGGAGATATGCACATAGGAAATCTTAGAGTTGCACTTTTCAACTTTATCTGTTCACAACAGAAAAAAGAGAAGTTCATCATCAGAATTGAAGATACAGATAAAGAGCATAATATCGCGGGAAAAGATCAAGAGATTTTAGAGATGTTAAATCTTTTTGGTATCACTTATGATGAAGTGTTATACCAAAGTGAAAATCTTAAATTTCATCGTCAATTAGGTTCTAAACTCTTGATGGATGGTAATGCCTTTTCATGTTTTTGTACATCCAAAGAACTTGAGCAAAAAAAAGTACAATCAAAAGAAGCTAAAATAACTTATCAATATGATGGTACGTGTAAAAAACTTACTGACAATGAAGTTATCGCAAATGAAAATCCTTTTGTAATTCGTATCAAAGAACCAAAGAAAGCTGTACAATTCACAGATATGATAAAAGGTAATATGACATTTGAACCTAAAGATATTGATGATTTTGAAATCCTTAAAGTGGATAAAACTCCAACTGATAACTTTGCTTGTGCTATTGATGATATGTTACACAATGTTGGCGTCATTATTAGAGAAGAAAATCATCTCTTAAATACACCTAAACAAGAGTTAATAAGACAATATCTAGGATATACTGATAAAATCGAATATGCCCATTTACCAAGCATCTTAAGTAATTCTGATAAAGAAGATGATATTTCAAATATCAAATGGCTCCTTGAAGAAGGATTTCTACCAAGTGCAATCATCAACTATCTCATTCTAATTGGAAA
>JADGDK010000091.1 GCA_016744895.1 Campylobacterales bacterium
TTAAGATGTTATAATTAACAGATAAAAACTTCCAAAAGGCTGTACTAAAATGCTCAAATATCTCTTTTTATCTTGTTTTTCTTTAGCTTTTCTCTCTGCAGATAACTTCTATAACACATCTAGTTTTCAAGGCTACACAGGTATCATAAATATCCCTACAGCAGAAGTGATACAAGATGGTAAAATTGAACTTCAAATTTCAAACCAAGTAGATGCTTTCAGAGTTAGAGAAACCAGAGATCAGTATAAAGCAGAACACTATTTTTTAAATTTTGGGTTTTTACCAAACTTAGAAATTACAGGAAGACTAGCAAATATTGAGGAAAAAGAGCAACAGAGTAGATATGGCTTTTTAGATCGTGATCTCTCTGCATCATTTAAGTATCAAATTCCTTATTATCATAAATATCTTCCCAAGATTGCATTTGGTATGCAAGATGTTGGTGGAGATGCAAACAGATATGAAGCAACATACATTGTAGCAAGTCAACAATATGCATTTTTTAGAGGAACAGTTGGTTATGGATTTAGCTCGGAAAGACTTGATGGTTTTTTTGCTGGCGCTGAACTTAAAGCAAATGAGTGGTTTTATCTACTCTCAGATTATGACTCACATGATACAAACATAGGATTGAGAGTTGGTACACCCGTAGACTTTTTTGACTTTGGAGAGATTTCACTCATGGCTAAAACAAATCTTGATGACGAAGATGACAACAGTATCGCACTAAATGTTAAAATTAATTTAGGAGTCAAACACCACTCTAGAGAAAAATATGAAAACATCACAACTTCAAACATTACAGCCCAAACAATCTATACACTTCCGGTAGAAGATAGAACCATAAATTCTATAGAGAACCTAAAAAACAGTTTAGTCAATTTTGGATTGGAAAATATCGATATAGGTGATACCCAAACAAAGATTTATGTGGCTTATGAAAACAATATTTTTGATCACAATGAGGTAGATGCATTAGGAGCGATTTTAGGCTATATGATTGAACTTAACTTACCACATCAGACTTTTGAGATCGTTATCAAAAAAAGTAATCAAAAAGTTAAAAAAGTCATAGGTGATCTTGAAAAATATAAAAAATTTCTAAAATCTCTCTCTCAAAGAAGTATGAGGGAGTTTGAACAGTCACTACATGTCAATACAAACTTTACAGATATACCACTCAAAGTAAACAATGCTAACAGTAGTTATTTTAAAACAAGGGCTGAGATTGGCATTGGATTGGATAACTTTGTTGGAGTTGAAATATCACTATATGAGTATCTATTATCAGCACGTCCTTATTTTCATTGGAATTTATACAAAGGTCTTGATTTGGGTATATTGGCTGACTTTCCTATCCTTGAGAGTGAGCAATTTAAAAAAGGTGGTGCTTTTTACTATCGAAATGAAGGGAATAAATTAGAAAACATCATGCTTCATAAAAGTGATATATTTGGTCATTTTATAAATCTCTTAAGTGTAGGATACTATGATGAACAGTATGGTGGATTTGAAAATATCTCCTATACACATAAAGACCACACTTTTAAACTCAAACTTGGATATCTTGAACATGAAGATACAAAAGAGACAAGAAACATCGCACTTGCAAGTTACGGATACTATCATCAAAACTATGATGCTTATATAGAGATTACCGGAGGAAAGTACTATAATCAAGATACTGGTTTTGATTTGCAAGTCAAAAGATACTTTGGTGAAACACTCATACGATTCTTTTATCAAAATGCAGATAATCAATATATAGGACTAGGAGTCGAGTTACCTCTGACACCTAGACATGTTGCCAACACTGCATATGGACAGATCAAAGGTCAAAACCTCTTTTCACACCAAATAAGAACAGTCGTAAGAGCTGATGATGGACAAAACTTTGTATTACCTGGAGGAGTTATAAATCCAGTAACAGAGTTTGAGATAGAAAATAGATTTTTAAATAAAGATCGTCTTAGTGAATCTTATATCAAAAAACATATACTGAGACTTAGAGATGTATATTTTACCTATATACAGTAAAAGTAAAATATACTTATGTTAAAGTATAATAATAAATTAAAGGTAGATGGATGACTCATAAAATTGCAATTATAGGTTTAGGTTATGTAGGCCTACCCTTAGCAGCAGAGTTTGCTAAAAAATATGATGTAATAGGATTAGATATCTATCAAGAGCGTATTAATGAATTAAACCGTGCAGAAGATAGAACACTTGAGCTTAACAAGCAACAAGTTCAAGAAGCGCTGGATAATGGTATCAAATTTACTACAAATACAGAAGAGATCAAAACGTGTACTACCTATATAGTTACTGTACCAACACCTATAGATAAACATAAGAAACCAGACCTCACACCTTTGATAAAAGCGAGTGAAACCATAGCCAAAGTCCTAAAAAAAGATGATATCGTCATTTATGAAAGTACTGTTTTCCCTGGAGCAACAGAAGAGCGATGTGTGCCAATACTTGAAAAACTTTCAGGCTTAAAATTTAACGAAGAATTTTTCTGTGGATATTCACCTGAACGGATTAACCCTGGGGATAAAGAGCATACCGTCACAAATATACTCAAAGTAACATCTGGTAGTACACCACAAGTTGGCAAAGAGGTCGATACACTTTATAAAAGTATCATCACTGCTGGAACCCATCTAGCACCAAGTATCAAAGTAGCAGAAGCTGCAAAAGTGATAGAAAACACGCAAAGAGACTTAAATATCGCATTTGTCAATGAACTCTCTATTATATTTAACAAATTAGGGATAGATACAAACGCAGTGTTAGAAGCAGCAGGTACCAAATGGAATTTTTTAAAGTTCAAGCCAGGACTGGTGGGAGGACACTGTATCGGTGTTGATCCATACTATTTAACACACAAAGCGGAAGAGATAGGGTATAATCCAGAGATCATCCTTGCAGGAAGACGGTTAAATGATAACATGGGAATTTACGTAGCAAATCAAGTGATCAAACTAATGATCAAAAAAGGTCAAAAAATAGAGGGTGCAAAAGTGCTTGTATTGGGCATCACCTTCAAAGAGAATTGTCCAGATATCAGAAACTCTAGAGTTATCGATGTCATCCATGAGCTCAAAGACTTTGAATGTCAGGTAGATATCTGTGATCCTTGGGCAGATAAAGATGAAGTAAAACTAGAATATAACTTGAGTCTCTTAAGTGATGAAGCATTAGAGATAAAAACCTATAGTGCCATAATCTTAGCAGTAGCCCATAGTAAATTTAAAGAGCTAGATATAAAAAATAAAAATAGCAGCAACCAAGTAGTTTATGATATCAAGTCTATACTTGAAACTTATGACGGAAGACTTTAAAAAAAATTAAAAAAGGCTTTTTTAATAAGATTAAGCTTCTATACATAAAAAAAAGATAAAATTTATTATTTAATTCAAAGTAGAAAGATATGAAAGATATGACAACATTTGAAAAACAGCTAGAATCATTCAAAACTGATCAACAAACTTGGCTTGTCACTGGCTGTGCAGGATTTATCGGATCCAATCTCACTGAATTTCTCCTCACACATAACCAAAAAGTGGTAGGACTAGATAACTTTTCTACAGGATTTCAACACAATCTCGATGATATCAAAGTAAATGTGACAGCCAAACAGTGGGAAAACTTCAGCTTTACTAAAGGGGATATCAAAGAGTATGAGATATGTGAAGCGGTAACAAAAAATGTAGATATCATCTTACATCAAGCAGCACTTGGTTCTGTGCCAAGATCTATAGATGATCCCATCACCTCAAACCTCTCTAATGTTACTGGGTTTTTAAATATGCTCACAGCAGCTAAAAACAACTATGTCAAAAGAATGGTCTATGCATCAAGCAGTTCAGTATACGGCGACTCCAAAGAGCTACCAAAAGTAGAAGAGCGCACAGGCAACCTACTCTCTCCATACGCTGTAACAAAATATACCAATGAGCTTTATGCTGGAGTATTTCACAAATGTTATGGATTTGAATCTATAGGACTGAGATACTTCAATGTTTTTGGCAAGAGACAAGATCCTGCTGGAGCTTATGCTGCTGTCATACCCAAATGGCTTGGCTCTCTTATAAAGGGAAAAGATATCTACATCAACGGTGATGGAGAAACCAGTAGAGACTTCACATATATAGCCAATGTCATCCAGTCAAATATATTGGCAGGGACAACAACAAATGAAGTAGCATATGGCGAAGTTTTTAATGCTGGCATAGGTGGACGACTAACCCTAAATGAACTTTATAACTCTATAAATAGAGAGCTTGAAGAAAACCTTGAAAGGTTTATATCAAAGAAAGCAGTTTATAGAGAGTTTAGAGCTGGAGATATCAGACATTCGAATGCTAATATAGATAAATTGAAAAATGCTACTGGATATGTGCCAACTCATGATATAGATAGAGGATTGAGTGAATCTATCAAGTGGTATATAGAGAATTTAGGAGAATAATTATGAAGAATTTTGCCCTAATTGGCGCAGCAGGCTACATAGCACCAAGACACTTAATGGCTATAAAAGATACAGATAACAATTTAATCGCAGCAATGGACAGATGTGACAGTGTGGGTATTATGGATAGCTACTTTCCTGAAGCAAGCTTCTTCACAGAGTTTGAACGATTTGACAGACATGTTGATAAGCTAAGATTAAAGAATGAAAATCCAATTGACTATGTCTCTATTACTACACCTAATTACCTTCATGATGCACATATGCGTTGGGGAATGAGAAGTGGAGCTGATGTCATCTGTGAAAAGCCTCTTGTACTAAATTCTTGGAACATAGATGCACTAGCAGAAGTAGAAAAAAGAACGGGAAAAAGAATATACAATATCCTGCAACTGCGTCTTCATCCTTCTATCATAGCACTTAAAGAGAGAGTTCAAAAAGAGTTAGAAAAAAATCCTGATAAAATATATGATATTGATTTAACCTATCTTACAAGTAGAGGTAAATGGTACTTCATCTCATGGAAAGGAGATGAAGCAAAGTCTGGTGGAATAGCATCAAATATAGGAGTACATTTCTATGATATGATATCTTGGATATTTGGCGATGTCGAAGAGAATGTCACTCACCTAAAAACACCATTTGCCAATGCCGGCTATCTTAAACTAAAAAATGCAAGAGTAAAATGGTTTCTCTCTGTAAACTATGACTATATACCAGATGAAATAAAAGCAACTGGACAAAGAACGTATAGGAGTATCACCGTAGATGGTGAAGAGATAGAGTTTTCTGGAGGATTTACAGATCTACATACTAGAAGTTATGAAGAGATACTCAAAGGTAACGGCTTTGGACTTGATGAAGCTAGAAAATCAATAGAAATAGTATCAACTATTAGAAACTTTGAACCTTTAGGACTCAAAGGTGATTATCATCCCTTTTGTAAAAAGGTAGAAGTTGAGTAAATACTTTATACATGAGAGCAGTTATGTTGATGATAATGTAAGTATCGGAGATAATACAAAGATATGGCATTTTTCCCATATACTCACACACACAACTATTGGAGAAAACTGCTCATTTGGTCAAAATTGTGTAGTAGGACCAAAAGTAAAAGTAGGTAATGGTGTAAAAGTACAAAACAATATCTCCATCTATGAAGGTGTAGAGATTGAAGATGATGTTTTTTTAGGACCATCGATGGTGTTTACAAATGTGATAAATCCAAGAGCATTTATACAAAGAAAAGAGGAGTTTAAAAAAACGCTTCTAAAACAAGGTTGCTCAATTGGTGCAAATGTAACGATCGTTTGTGGTACTACCATAGGTAAATATGCCATGATAGGTAGTGGTGCAGTTATTAATAAAGATGTAAAACCATATGCCCTTATGGTTGGAGTCCCTGCCAAGCAAATTGGTTGGGTTGGAAAGTCTGGGAATACTTTAATATTTACAGATAATAAAATAGAAGATGCATTTGCATCTTATGAATTAATAGAAGATAATTTAAAAGTGATAGATAAATGAAGATAGATTTTGCAAACTTACAAAAACAACATCAACTTTATAAAGATGAGATAGAAAGTACAGTTACAGATGTTATGAGACAATGTAACTTTATCATGGGCGAACCAGTACAAACGCTAGAAAGAAGTTTAGAAAAGTTTACAGGCACAAAACATGCTATCACTTGTAGTTCAGGAACAGATGCACTACTCCTTGGGATGATGGCACTAGATATCCAACCAGATGATGAAATTATTACAACACCATTTACTTTTATCGCAACAGCTGAAACAATAGCATTTCTAAAAGCAAAACCAGTCTTTGTAGATATAGATGAAAAAACTTATAATATAGACCCAAGTAAAATAGAAGCAAAAATTACTGATAAAACCAAAGCCATTATGCCAGTAAGCCTCTACGGACAACCAGCAGACATGGACTCAATACAAAAGATAGCAGATAAACATAACCTCAAAGTTATTATTGATGGTGCACAGAGTTTTGGTAGTACTTATAAAAATAAAACAGATAGTAATTTAGGGGATATATCAACAACAAGCTTTTTCCCTGCAAAACCACTTGGATGTTATGGAGATGGTGGTGCCGTATTTACAAATAATATAGAATTAGCAGAGAAAATGAAATCATTAAGACTTCATGGACAAAGTAAAAGATATCAACATCAATATATTGGTATGGGTGGAAGATTAGATACAATTCAAGCAGCAGTACTGAATGTGAAACTAAAGTACTATGCACAAGATCTGAAAAAAAGACAAGAGGTCGCAGAGAAATATAATCAATCTCTAAAAGAGAAATATCAAATACCTTTTATCCAAGAAGAGACTACTTCAGCTTATGCACAATACTCTATCAGAGTACAAAATAGAGATGTACTTCAAGCAAGATTAAAAGACAAAGGTATTCCAACTGCGGTACATTATCCGATGCCACTTCACTTACAAGAGTGTTTTCAATATTTGGGATATAAAGAAGGGGATTTTCCTATAAGTGAAGTTGTTTCAGATGAGATTATGTCTTTGCCTATGAACCCTTATATAACAAATGATGAAATAGAATACATTATAAAAAAATAAAAGGTAAGAAAATATGAACAAAGTCTACGTATGCCTAATAGCAGATCTACTTCATGCAGGTCATATAAATATATTAAAAAAGGCAAGCAAACTTGGAGAAGTGACAGTTGGTCTTTTAACTTTGAAAGCTTGTGGAGAGTTAAATGATATACCATATCTAGACTACGAAAAAAGAAAAGAAGTCTTAGAAAATATTTCAATGATAAAAGAGGTAATTCCACAAGATAGTGCAAGTTATAAAACAAACTTAACAAACCTAAGACCTGACTTTGTAGTACATGGTGATGATTGGAAAGATAATAATCAGAAAAAATATAGAAGTGAAGTGATAAATATATTAAAAGAGTTCGATGGAGAGTTAGTTGAAGTGGCTTACAGTTCAGATATCAATAACATGCAAATAAAAGAGCAAATGAGCAAACTAGGCATCACAACAACAGCAAGACAGTCAAGATTACGAAGACTTATAAATGCAAAACCTGTAGTAAAAATCTTAGAAGTACATAATGCTCTAAGTGGACTTATAGCAGAAAATGCAAGTGAAAGTCTAGAAGATGGTGAACTAGTTACCTTTGATGGTATGTGGTCAAGCTCTTTAACTGACTCCACTTCAAAAGGAAAACCAGATATTGAAGCTGTTGATACGACAGCAAGACTAACAACTATAAATGAGATTTTTGAAGTAACTACAAAGCCACTTATCTATGATGCAGATACAGGAGGAAAACCTGAACACTTTGAATTTACGGTTAGGAGCCTAGAGAGAACTGGTGTGAGTGCTGTTATAATTGAAGATAAAACAGGTTTAAAAAAAAATTCACTGTTTGGAAATGATGTAGCCCAAACACAAGATACAATAGAAAACTTCTGCCACAAAATAAAATGTGGAAAATCTGCACAAATCACGAATGACTTTATGGTAATTGCTAGGATAGAGAGTTTAATACTTGAAGCAGGAATGGATGATGCACTAAAAAGAGCTTTTGCCTATGTTGAAGCAGGAGCTGATGGAGTCATGATTCACTCTCGTCTAAAAGATCCAGAAGAGATTATAGAGTTTGTAACAAAGTTTAGAGAAAAAGATAAAACAACTCCTGTTGTAGTTGTTCCCACAAGTTTTAATAGTGTTACAACTGATGAGTTCGCAGATATCGGTGTAAATGTAGTCATCTATGCAAATCATATGCTTCGTGCTGCATACCCAGGTATGATGAATGTTGCAAAGTCTATTTTAAAACATAAAAGAACACTAGAAGCTGAACCAGACTGCATGAAAATAAAAGATATATTAGAACTAGTTCCAGGTACTAAATAATGGCACTAGAAACTAAAAAATTTGTAGATAAACTTATAAACAATAACTATTCACATCTTTGTGTAGTGCCTTGTAGCTTTGCAAAAGATGTTATAAATGAGGTTATAAACAACAAAAATATTGAATATGTACCATGTGCGAGTGAAGCAGTTGCATGTAGCACAGCAGCTGGATTAAAGATGAGTGGGAAAAAACCAATAGTTATAGTCCAATCTTCAGGACTTACAAATATGGGATCATGCATCACAAGTTTGTTAAAACCGTATGGAGTTACATTTCCGATACTAACAAGCTGGAGAACTTATAAAGATGGTGATAGTGAGATACAGCATCAACATCTTGCAACAAAACTCCCAGAACTAATTAAATCATATGGATATAAACATACTATTATGGATCAAGATAGCATAGATGATGCAATAAATGCAATAAATGAGTGTGATAAATCATTTTCAATAGGGGTTATTCAAAAAGGCTCTTTTACAAAAGTAGAGCTAGGAAATGAACATAAACTAGATCTATCAAACTATATAAAAAGAAGTGAATATTTAATAAGTCTAAATGATAAGTTTAAAAATGATAACACACTTTTTATAGGAACAACAGGAAATACTGCTAGAGAGATGTACAGTTTTATGCCAGATACAAATAATTTCTATATGGCAGGTAATATGGGTGGAGCATTGAGCCTTGGCTTAGGTGCGGCAATGGCTGGAAAAAAAGTCATAGTTTGTGGAGGTGATGCAGAGTTTGTCATGCATATGGGTGGACTAACTACGGCAGGAAGATATAAAGATACAATAGATCTAACATATATCTTGTTTGACAATGAACAAAATAAATCTACAGGTGGACAAAATACTTACCAAAATCATGTTGATTATATACAAATAGCAAAAAGCTCAAATCTTGAAGTACAAGAAAAAGTGATTAAAGATTTAGATGAATTTTCAAATATTATGGATAACAATACCAAAAGCTTAAAATTCATCTGTGTTAAATGTGATCTCGATGATGAAACACCTCGTCCACCTATCGATATAGTTAAAGTAAAGGAGTTCAAGTGAACAAACGAGTTATGGTAGATATGTCTGCCACTATTATACACCATGGGCATATTCGACTACTTAAAAAAGCGGCAGAGCATGGAGATGTTATAGTTGGGCTAACAACAGATGAAGAGATAGTTTCTAAAAAAGGTTATCAACCAGAATTAGATTTTGCATATCGAAAAGAGATACTTGAATCTATAAAATATGTATCTGAAGTAGTAGCTACTCCTTGGCTTTTAGATGATAGTACTTTGACTAAACATAATATTGACCTATTAGTTCACGGTGATGATAACTCAAATGATATAGCAGAAGAAAAGCTACTAATCTTCCCACGAACAGAGGGTATCAGTAGTACAGATATTCGTACTAGTGTTATGAATGTATTAGCTCAAAAGAGTAGTAGAAACATACTTCTAAATCCAGGACCAGCAACAACTACCTATAGTGTAAAAATGGCACAAGTAGTTCCAGATATCTGTCCTAGAGAATACGAGTTTGGTGACTTAATGGAGTATGTTTCAGAGGAACTTACAAAAATTGTTGCAGATCCAAATGATTATGTATCAGTACTTTTTGGTGGCAGTGGAACTGCTGTTGTTGAGTCTGTTTTATGCTCAGTTGTACCACATGACAAAACAGTATTGATTGTAAATAACGGTGCTTATGGCAAGAGAATGTGCCAAATAGTGCAAACTTATGATATGAACTATATAGAGTTTGAAAGCTCACCTATAGAGCCTATAGACTTAACTAAACTAGAAGATACTATCTCAAATAATAGCAATATTTCACACTTAGCAATTATTCACAATGAAACAACAACTGGAATTTTAAATAATCTTGATGACTTAGGAGCATTAGCAAAAAAATATGATTTAGATCTTATTGTTGATGCGATGAGTTCATATGCTGCAATCCCAATCGATATGAAAAAACAAAACATTATATATCTAATGGCAAGTTCAAATAAAAACATTCAAGGTATGGCAGGAGTTGGATTTGTAATAGCTAATAAAAAAGCTATGCAAAAGGTAAAAGATATAAAGAAAAGAAGTTTTTACCTAGATCTATATTCTCAATACGAAAACTTTTTAAAGTCACACCAAATGAGATTTACACCACCAGTTCAAACTCTTTATGCTCTAAAACAAGCAATCATTGAAGCAAAAGAAGAGGGGATAGAAAATAGATACAAAAGATACTCCAAATCTTGGGAAGTTTTAACTTCTGCACTTAAAGAGATGAATTTAAAATATCTAGTAGAGGATCAATATCATTCAAAAATAATCACCTCCATATTTATCCCAGATGGTATAGACTTTAATCATATGCATGACTATTTTTATGATTTAGGGTTTACGATATATCCTGGAAAAGTTGCTGATTTTAATACTTTTAGAGTTGCAAATATTGGAGAAATAGATTATAACGACTTAAATGAATTTACTAAGTACCTTAAAGGATATTTAAATAATGATAATAAATGAGGAAAATTTTCAAGATAATTTACTATATAAAATAATACGAAAAATACTATTTTATTTTTTTAATTTTCTAGATTTTATTATTCCTAAAGATAAAAAAACTATAATTTTTGGGTCACAATTCGGAATAAGATACTTTGATAATTCACAATACTTGTATGAATATTTTCTAAAAGAACATTCTGATGAATTTAATATATAC
>JADGDK010000092.1:0-301 GCA_016744895.1 Campylobacterales bacterium
GTTTTTGTACTGTTTATGATTCTTTTCTTTGCTTTTATAAACATTGTTACAAGTGACAGAAAACTTCCAAGACTCATGCGTACTGAGACGGATGTTGCACTACGTGGAACAATTTATAGTCGCAACAATTTTACAATTTGTGCTAGTAAAAAACTCTATAGTGCTGAAATTGATACAAGAAATATTGATCCTAATAAGTTTGATCTATTTATAGAGCTTTTTTCTATTTTTAGTAAGATGGATCCCCATGTAATACGTGAAAAACTTGAATCCAACTTTGGTTTTGTAAAACTCACTTATG
>JADGDK010000092.1:311-10719 GCA_016744895.1 Campylobacterales bacterium
ACTTATGCTCTTGACTCCAAATCTGCACGCTATGTAAAACAACTCCGAGCAAACCTTGTCAAATACCGCGTTCTTAAGCACTATGTTGACCCTCAAACGGGAGAATCATTTTTACATGCACTTTCAATCAATGAGAGTAGTGAATATAGAGAGTTTCCATTAGAAAAAACACTCTCTCCTGTACTTGGTTTTATGCGTAAAAATACACTTAAAAACTATACTACTGTTGATGGAAAGTATGGTTTAGAAAAATTTTATGATAAAGCATTGACAGGGATACAAAGCACAAAAATCCATGGTAGAAAAGATGTAAACCATAACATCATCTTAGATAAAAATAGTCAAGTTAAAAATCGTGTTGATGGACTTGATGTTATTACAAGTATTTCTCTAAAATTCCAAAGTGCACTTGAAGAAATTTTGGATAAGCATAGAGAGAGAACTGATGCAAAAGAGATTATTGCTTCAGTTATGGACAGTAAAACGGGAGAAGTATTGGCAGTTGCAAGTTCACGTCGTTATAATCCATCAAAAATTACAGATATTGAGAGTACTACGATATCTGTCACTCGTTATATGTTTGAACCTGGTTCTGTTTTAAAACCTATCACTTTTGCACTTCTTCTTCAAGATAAAAAAATACACCCACATGATATCATCAATACAGAAAATGGAAGATATCAATTAGGCAATACAATTATTACAGATGAGCATAAATATGACTATTTAAGTGCAGAAAATATTGTCGTACACTCTAGCAATGTAGGTATGGCAAAACTTGCACAAAAACTTGATGAAATTGATTTTTACCAAGGTTTAATTGAGTTTGGTTTTTCACGAAAAAGTGGCATTGATATCTCAGATGAACTTGGTGGATCAATACCAAATATACACCAACTCAGACATAGCACTTACAAAGCAACTGCATCTTATGGATATGGTATGAAAGTAAACTTCTTTCAACTCCTCGCAGCTTATAATATTTTTAATAATGAAGGGAAATGGATTAAACCAAGTATTGGTAGCTATTTTCAAAGTGCTTCAGGGAAAAAACAGAAGATAGAAGATAAAAAAACAAAACAAGCCATTGAACCTAACATTGCTTATATTATGAACCATATTTTACGAAAAGTAGTCAAAGATGGAACGGGAAAAGAAGCATATACAGAAGGTCTAAGGGTTGGTGGGAAAACAGGAACTGCACATATCTCTATACGAGGAAGATATGAAAATGTTTACAATAGCTCATTTTTTGGATTTGCCAATGATTATAAAAACAGATACACCATTGGTGTTACAGCGATAGAACCATCAGATGATTTTCATTTTGCTTCACAGAGTGCAGTCCCTGTATTTAAAAATATTGTAGATGCTTTGGTGGAGCACAAAATACTCACACCATTAAATTAGTCAAAATTTTACCAGTCCATCTTCTTTAAAATTCTTTTTGAAATATTGGAATCCACAGTTTTACCAACATTTCCTTTACCTGCCCAAGTAGTTGCCTGAGATGAAAAATCTACATTAAAATTATGTGTTGCAGTTGTGTACTTCTTTCCTTATCTTCACTAGCATATTGACCAACCGTATTGGCATAAAATCCACTTGTTGTAGCGTCAGTGGCCATTGTAAAGATACATCGATTGCTTATCGATTACAAGTGTAGGTAGTGTTACAGAGGTTGTTGTGCTACTTAACAAAAATGAACCTGTATAGAAACTTTTCATATCTTCAAAACAGCAAGAAGAAATATATTATTAAAAAAGTAGAGAGATAAAACCTTATTGCTATCAAAGATAGCAATAAGGTTATTGTGGACTAATTAATATAATCCGTATCTATTATCTTTTCTTTTATATAAGACTCTTGTTTTATCATCTTTATCATTAAAGATATAAAATTGCATATTGCTCTCTTTAAGCATTTCAAGTGCCTCTTCGATATCCATTGGTTTATAAAGATCTAATTCCATTGGAACAATTTCATCAATTTCTGTATCTACCTCTAGCTCATCATCAATAGTTGGAATATTTAGATTTGCAAATTCACTAACCTTGATTGCTTTATGCGCTGTGATCTTATCATGATGACGTCTTAATACTTTTTGGGCCCTCTCTATTGCTAAATCAACAGCCGCATACATATCTTTATCTTTTTGTTTTACCACGATCGTATTTTTATGTGGTAAATTAATTGAAAACTCTACTGAAAACCCTTTTTTACCGTTTCTCTCATCTGCTGAAACAGCTACTCTTGTAGCGATAATATCTAAATTATATTTTTTCAATGACTCAACTGCAGACTCAATGTGTGTTTTGATTGCATCTGTTAACTCTAACTGTCTTCCTACTAAACTCATATTCATGATTTTCTCCTCAATTGGAATATACTCTATGATTCTACTATAAGTTCTTTTTATTTTTCATTAAAATTAAACTATATTAATAAAAAAATGAGAGATAGAATTAAGGTTTTTGAATCGTTCTTCGATGCACACGAATAGGTTCACTAATACCTGTATTTTGTTGATTGACACTTACTACAGTATCTATGATAACTGTTAGATTCGATTCATTTGTTTCTACCTTGTTTGAGAGTATATGATCAGTGCAGTTTACAATACCATCGCCTAGATAAAGTATCGTGACATTTGCCTCATGTGTTGGCTTACTTTTAGGGTATCCAATATTAATATTTTGGATACAACTTATATTATTTTCATGTCCTGAAATCGCCAACAGTGCGTATTCTGTTGCACTACGAGAAAGGAGTTCTGCTTGTTCTTTAAGATAAAGATCAAGTGTCACTTTTACCGAAGTACTTGATAAACCTATCATCAGTGTCATTAATGTCGCCACAGTAATCATAATCACAATTGCAGTTATTAATCCAAATCCTCTACGCATTAAAACACCGCCTTCTCTTTACAAAAACCGATAGGTGTTCCTGTCTTGTTCTGATCTTGTATACAAAGTTTAATTCTTATCGTGTTACCTGTCTGTGTATATCTAAAAGTACTCACATTTTCGGCAATAACACTACTCTCACCTGCACTAAATGCTTCTCCATGCCATGGCTGATAATTGTAATAAAGCGTCAAATTAAAATCATCTTTAGGGATACCAACACCAGTATCAGGAACTAAAGCATAAGCACTCCAGGCAAGATAATACTGTTCTGAGATACGTTTATGTCCTGTTGACTCAGTAAAGATCAATTTTTCATTACCATTACTCCTTACAGGATAGGTATCATTGTGATCATTTGGATTTGAAGGATCAAACCCAAAAGTTCTTGGAGTTGCACCAAAGAAATGTTTTTTAAAGATTATTGCAGGATGATCTTTAGTGCTATCAGGATCTGACAAATTAATATCTCCATAGGAAAGTGCCATAATAGTTCTTTCAGCATATTCCAGTCTTGATCCTTTAGTTGAAACTTCATTTTGATTTGTAATAGCACGATCATGAAGGTCTATAAAACCACTCCATCCTGGTACCGTAGTTGTACCATTGTGTTCACCTAAAAACCCCTCATTGTCATAACCAATCCACTCTAGCATGTTATATGAACCATTGGTATCACTTGAAAGTGACTTGAAAATTCCAGTATTTGAAGCATCTTTAGTGACCACTGATGCTTTAATACGGTATTTCAATCTTTTTGCAATTTGATCAAGAGCAAGTTCTGTTTTTTGCTGCAATTCACTTATAATCTGTGTATGCATATACCCTTGATACATCTTAGCAATGATATCAGTACCAATCATACCTACAATACCAAGGACTACAATTACCATAATCATTTCAATAAGTGAAAAAGCAGCTCTTTTGGTTCTATTTTTCACAGAAGATCCCTTGTATCTAATTCAAGTAACTCTGTCTGACCGATATTACTTGAAAATGCACGAAATCGAAAGGATTTAGTACTAGGACTCTCCACTAATATCTCAATCATTTTGATATTTGTACTATTGTTAACATCATCAATATCAGCTCTAGAGGAAATATCAAAATCAAAACCTATCGTCTGTGCAGTATAATCAGCAATATCTGAAATATAAGAGATGGTAGTACTCATGTTAAAATCTTGTATGACATAATCAAACTCAGATGCTGTACCATCAAAAGCATTTCCCAATACTTGTCCATCAAAATGATTTATCGCTGTGATATTTGTATCAAAACTATCTTCTGAGGGAAAAGTCTTATTTGTTTCATTACCTTCGTGAAACCTACGCCTAAAATCTTGTGCAATATGCCCTTTACGTCTATTTTTATCTACTGTTGACATATTTCGATCCAATTCATTATCACCTTTATCAACATCAAGAATTCTGATATAAGTGATAGAAGAATTCTTTGCAACAGAGTTCCTATCCCATTCGTACGAAAGGACATTTCCCATTTTTGTCCGTGCTGCCAAAATAGACTCCTGCATAATAGAAAAAGTGTTATTATTGGAACTTTGACTCAGCATAAGTGGTATCGTCATAACAGAAATACCAATAATAACAATTGCCAATACAAGTTCAATTAAAGAAAATCCCGATCTTATTTTCATGTTTACCAATCCATCTTTTTAGCATTTCTTTTAGAAATATCTTGATCTATGATCATACCTCTTTCCCCACGTCCTTCCCAACTATCAGTTGAAGAGAAAAAAGTGATATTAAAAGAGTCACTTACAGCATCATCATTAAATTTATTATGAATGAGCCAATTTGACGGTTTAAATGTAACTCTATCACGATGTGGTGCCCTTAGAGCCCCCAATGATGCATTCAAACCATTAATCGTATTTGGAGCACATGTTATTCCATTTTCAACATCTATCAGGCTTGTATTAAATGTACCTTGATCACTTGTGTTATGTGAGGCATTATTGATATACCAAAATACACTATCTCCACTCTCAGTACCTTTGGCTAATGGGTAGCGTGTTTTATTACAATTTTTACAATAAACTTCATAATGTGCTGTAACATCGATATTGTCCTGTGCTGTTTCAACATTTGGTATATTGGCTCTACCATAGTAGAATGTCGCATTTTTATCTATTGTATCGTTAAAATCAGCTCCTGAGATACTGTAAGGTCCATTACCATCTATGACAATATTAATATCCCGAAGAGTATTAATAATAAAAGGATTTTCTGGAATACTAACAAACCTTTTAGCATTAAACCCTATCATAATATTTGCCGTACCTGCCGTAAAATTACCCTCAGTAGTATTGAATTCTCCAGTGGAATAGTTATGATCAGTAATAGAGTTATTTAAATCAAAATATCTTGGTAGATTACAATTTTTTAAACTTATTGTATAATTTATATCTGTTGCATAACATCCTTTATGAAAATTTGTTGCCGTTGTATTATCCTCTAGTACTGCCAAAATACTAAATTCAAAAGGTGCGCTCATATTGGCATCACTTGACATATAGGTAAATGTATCATTGTTAAAATTATTAAGAGTTATCATATTACTCACAAATCTTGCTGGAGCAAAAGGAAATGTCTCATTATTCTCAATATTACAGCCTACTTTACCTCCAATTGGTGTATTACTTGCACTTCCTATAATACAATCACTCATGGTTGCATTTGTATCATTTTGATCTAAAGTAGTCCAGCTTGTATCTGAAAATGAAACATTGATATCCCCAATATTTGGGTAGGTAAAATTACCCACAGTGACTTCACCATTTTGAAACTCAAGAATTGTACCATCCATAAGTGTACTATTGAGATGAGTCAATACACCCCTATTGCAATCTATAGGTGTTGTCAAATTATACTCTAAACTACCATTTGTCCCTAATGTGATATTATGTTCATATCCTATAGAGTGAGAATCTAAAGTAAGATTATAATCTTTCCCACCAATAAGATTTGTACTTGAAGTATTCATATCGATCTCTTTAGGCTTAACTACAAATCGATCAGCAGAACAGGAGAAATTGGCTAAACCTCCAACATGTCTACTCCTATAAACACAGCCCAAACATGCATCTTCATCTGCACCACTACACTCAACATTACAAGGATCAGCCAAGCCATGAGGTTTACTTGCAAGCATATTTTTAACTTTTGTAAGATTATCACCAGCTAAGGATAGAGAAGTTTCAGTTCTCCAAACATGTCTATTATATTCATCAACGAGATAAGCGATTCTCAAACCAACATTGTTATGGGCATCACCATAATTTAAATCCACACTTTGTCTCTCATCTGAATCAAATTGTAGATGTTTATATAGACCAAGAGAAGGCAGTAGTGCACAATTTTCTTTTGAACCATTAAAATCTGTCATATTTACTAATTCAACTTTTACAAGTCCTCTATAGTTATTTCCTACCTTATCTTCTATGGTATCATCCAAAGCCACAACATCTATCGCAAAACTTTGGTCTTGTACTTGCGTATAAAGATGTCTATGATAACTTAAACTTGAAATATCTCCAGTATATCCTGTTGGAATACCTCCATCATGCGTAAGCTCAAATCCATTTGTCTGATTATTTTGAATATGTAAAACTTGATCACTTCCACTACATCTTGATACCATAATCTTTTTATTAGGATTAGGATCATAACTTACACTATAAACATTATTTGTCAAGTTATCATCTGTTTTTTCATTTATCTGCGCATTAAATCGAATAAAAACACTCTCTCCTGTGAGTAGTGATCCACCTGAAGATGCAGTTGCACCTGATCCAATAGAAGTATTTACCTCAGTTACATTATCATCTCCTGTATCTACAGTAGTATATTTAAAAAATGTACTCTGTGGTGTAAACGATGCTTCACCAATATTTTTTAATTCGAATGTACTCTGATCTTCTTTAAAAATTTTATCAATTAGTGAATATCCATGCAAATTTGTTAAAGTTTGGATCTCTTTGTTATGAAACTCTACTTCAATTCCAATCATCGATCCAAGCTGTATATTTGTACCAAGATCAGCTGAAAAATCAGCATTTTTAAGTGTTTGCATATAACACATTGGATCATTCAAGTTGGTTGAAAAACCAAACATTCCTAAAAAAAATCGATCTCCACCGTTGTTATTACTAGCCACCCCCAAGGAACCAATAGAGATATTTGCTTCTGTTTGACCATTAACAATGATCCCTGTACCCATGGTATTATTGATATCACCTAAATAAAATTCATCTACATCAATACCTGAACTATTATCAAGGTTTGGAGCACGTGTTGTCACAGTAACACCATCTCGTGTAATGGTACCATTTACTGCATCATCAACAGGGTTTTTGCCATTTGTAAGTACGTGCATCACCCCTGAGGGATCACTCACTTTAATAAAATCTGAAAGTGTTCGATCTCCTTCAAATCCAAAAAAGATTAAACTAGATTTTATAGGACCTACAGTAGGCGTTAAAAATCCTTTAACAGTTTGGTTTACCTCACTAGTATAGTCTGTATTGATGATACCATCAGGTGTTTTCCAAACTCCTTGAAAACCATCAAATACTGTAATATTTTTTAATGCTCTAGTAGGTAAAAGTTTAGTATCTTTTACAATTACAACCATATTCCAACCTGCACTTAGGTTGTCACCTTCACTAGACTGGATATCAGCAACCCAATAATCGCCACCACCATTTGCTTTAACATAAGAGGTAACATCCGCCACACCCTGATAATCAAAATAATCAGTACCATTCATAAAATTAAATTTATCTACGATAATAGTAGATCCACTGTTATCCACAGCATTCGTACTTCTTTGTGATTGTACCTCAACATACCCACTGATATCTGAATCGGCTCTAAGATAGACTTTTTGGGCATTGTCTATTTTAGTTTGAAAACCAGAAATAGTTTTATCTATCCGTCCCATCCAATAAAGTCCAGCCCATACAACTTCATCTGTTGCGCTAATTTCTAACTTAGCACTTGTAGAAGTTTTATAACTTCCACCATAACTGGTATCTAAGTTGATATACTCTTGTGTCACATAATCATTTACAAAATAACTTGGCTCTTGACAATTTCCAGAACCATCTTTTTCACAAATGGACTGATTTCCTATGGTGATAAGATCACCAAATATATTAAGATCAATCATCCCTTCTTCAAGAGGTACTTTTGTAAATTCTCTAGGGTTATTAATCGTCAAATCTGTTTTCATGATATTTGTATCTTCATTAACACTATTATCTGATGGATTTGTATCATTTACATAGATTGAATATAAGGCTGCCTTAAGTTCAACTTTGGTGATACTATTTGGTGCTTTTACTTCAAGTCTTAGTGTCTCACTGCTACTTGGTAAAAGATCATGTTTTAATTGACACCTTAGCTGTACTCCAGATTTGGCACAATCCCAATCTGCCATATCTGTATAACTAATCAAAAGATAATCATCACTGCTTGTGGTATTGAGGTCTACAAATACCTCTTTTGCTGTTTTGGCAGAATCTAAATTTTGAATGACAAAATCATAATAATAGATACTATTTGCTTCAGCAGGATCTACACTATCAGACAAAGAAAGACTCATATCCAAATCAATGATATCTGTCACGTCAACACTAATAGCTGTAGCCACAGCTTGGGGGAGTGGAATTTGATCTGCTGTAAGCTTTGTATTACTGATAGCTGTCTTGGAGACAAGACCTTGTACTACTACATTTATATCAGATGATTCTAAACCAACTTCTAAAAGAGGAAGGGTACATGTTAATGTTGGTGCAGAAAAGCTACAACTCCATCCTGGAGCTGAATATGATTGGTAACTAAGACTAGGATCTAAATCTAAAGTCATTTGAATATTGGTGATATTAATATCACTAACAGGAGCAATACCCTCATTTTTTACTTTTAAAGTATAAGTAAAATCTTCTCCAGTATTTACAATATTTTTATCAGACTCTGCTTTTGAATAGATGAGTTTCGCTATTTTGCCAGTAACTTCTGTTGTTACATTAGAATCCCTTGTGAGTGCATCCAAACTTGAAGTCATAGAGATAGAATTGCTAACATTGGTTTCAAAGTTTGGTGCTGTAACAAAAAGATCAATTGTCTTAGTACTAGAAGTTAATTTTATACCATTATTATTACAACTAAATAATCTTGATGTAGTATTGAAATTACATGACCAGCCCCCACTTACATAATGATCATATTGTATTATTGCAGGAAGTATATCTGTTATATTTATATCATCTATATCTTTACCACTATTATTGGAGATAGAAATTCTATAAAAATAAGGGTCACTAGTATATGTGTTTGAAGGTATACTTGTCATCAAAATAGAAAGTGCATTATCAGAAGATATCAATTTGACATTTTTAGATGCATTCTTACCAATAACTTCTTTACTCGAAACAACTTTGGCACTATTTGGAATCGTTCGATCTACAGAAATTGTACTTGGTGCTTGCACCGTAATATTAATATCATCAGCTTGCATACCTGCACCTAAAGTTGCCATTGTACAAGTGACAAGTGTACCACTATGGGAACAATTCCAACCACTTCCAGTATGGCTTAATATCGTTAAATCACTATGAATATTATCCGTTACAGTTAAATTATATTCATCAGAAATACTGTTATTTTGTACGCTGATAAGATAATCAAAAATATCATTTTCTAAAACCAGATCTTGAGATGCACTTTTTACAATACTAAGACTTGAATCTGCGGGATGAATAGTCACTGTTGCAGAGTCCGAGCCTATTTTAGTTTCATTAATATGTGGAGGGATTATAATTTTTGACGTAGCATTAGCCGTGTTTACAACAACTGTACTTGATGAGACTGCTGGTGCTGTGACACTAATTGTAAATTGAGCATCTCCTTTTGCAGCTAAAGTTGATAATGTACAATTTATATCTCTATCTACCGTTGAACAGATAAAGTCTCCTTGATTGACTGTAAAGTTTCCATCTAAAAGTGGAGCAATAGTATCTGTAACAATAATATTCTGCTGCTCCAAATTTCCATCATTATCTACCCTAATCGTATAAACAAAGTTCTCACCAGATTTTACAGAAGGTTTATCGCTCGTTTTTGTGACAAAAAAACCTGTAGATACAGGATTTACATTAACCGAAACCATATCTGTATCTGTCACAGGGGTCAATGTTGCTCCCGCTTTTGCATTGACTACAGCGGTATTATCTATAGAAAGATTAGTTGTTGTATAAGGAGCTTGTACTTTAAGTGTTATATCTGGTGCAGAAGGGCTAAGAACAGTAAGTGTTCCTGTATAATTACATGTTATAGTATTTCCACTATTGGTACAACTCCATGGAGCAACATTGCTGTTCCAATCTACTGGAAGTACAAACTGTGGATCAAGAGTGTCTGTTACTATGATATCACTATTATCTTCTGATCCCCTATTACTGATTGAGAGTATATAAT
>JADGDK010000093.1 GCA_016744895.1 Campylobacterales bacterium
AGCTAAAAGAGCTCAATCGTGAGCATATTAGGCTCTTACATCCACTAGAACTCTCAAAGTTTATAGGATATTCAAGCAAAGATATTGGAGAACTTGCAAAAGTCTATTTAGAAGAAGCAAGTACAATTAACGAAATAAAAGTTAAAATTGATACAATATTTGCAACAAAAGCCTGTGAAGATTTTGTAGAGGAGTTTGAAATTCTTAAGAAGGTGGCTAAAGAGTTACCTTATACTAAAGAATTCGAGGCATTCAAAGTGAGTTTAGGTGAGAAAAGTGGATTAAAAGGGGAAAAGTTTTTAAAACCTTTAAACTGCTTGCTTACAGGTGCCAAAAGTGGACCAAACTTAAGTGACATATATCCATATATTAAAAACTATTTAGGAGAAATTATAAAATGATAGGTGCAATTATATTTACACTCATTCAAGTGATCGAACTTTACAAATGGGTTGTTATCATCTCAGCTCTTATTACTTGGGTCAATCCTGATCCATCAAATCCAGTTGTTCAAATCTTAAGAAGATTAACTGAACCAGTTTACGAATTTATAAGACGCTATATTCCAACTTCGATAAGCGGTATTGACTTATCACCAATTATCGTAATATTTGCACTAATTTTTGTACAACAACTTTTACGAAATATAATTTAATCTTATGTTCAAAAGCGCAATACTTTTATTGCTCTTTTGGAGCATATCACTCTCATCAAAAACACTGACACTCGATTTTTTTAAAGATAAACCCAGAAGTTTTATCAAAGACTTTTATATTTCACAATTTTTAGACCAAGACATCAAACCTAAAGAAGCAAAGGCTCTAATTGGTGATGTACATAATATGAACTACCGTCTATTTTATAAATTTGTTGACAAAATAGATGACTTTAGTTTTACACGTACAAAATATTGTCTTCAACTAAAAGGTGTACAATTTAAAGGAAAGAGTGTTGATTGTATTGCTATAGGACTCAGTTCTTATAAAGCAACAAAACTAAAACCACAAACACTTACTCAAATTGCAGATCAAATCCAAAATAATTATCCAGATATTGCAAAACGTTATAAACTCATTGCAAAACAGAGTTTTAGCGCACTAATGAAGATGGAAAACAGAGTTTTAATAAGTACATTTACATCAGTAGGTAGTAAATTTCGCCAGACGTATTATAACCACCCTATTCCATCTAAAAAACTAAATACATTAATCCAAGATAGATCATTTAGTACCATGGTGGTAAAGATCATAAGAGATCCAAAACTCACGAAACTTCAAAAATCGATACTTAAACTTGATAGTTCAAAACTTTCAGCAGAAGCAAATTTTCTACTTGCACTTAATGCCCTAAAACAAAAGAGAGAAGATATTGCCATTTGGTATCTCAAGCTCTCTGAAAAAAAAGCCCAAAAAGCCTCTGATCGATCTAAAGCACTCTTTTGGCAATACCTACTGAACAAAGATAATAAGTATCTTACAAAACTCACAGAGTCTAAAGATATCAATATTTATTCACTTTATGCTTATGAAACACTTGGTATTGCACCAAAAGGTATCAAACTCGGATTTGAGTCAAATAATACTAAAGCGCCATTTAATATCAAAGATCCATTTGCATGGGTACAATTAAAAAAGGCATTTAAAAAGAATAAATATAACTCATATGATGCAAAAAAAGTAGCAGCAATGACATTAAACTCAAAAGAGAGTGAAGCACATGTGGCTAAGCTTATCTATAGTTTTAAACGAGAAGAACACTACTTTTTAAAACCACATTTCCAATATCTCTCCTCACTTAAGCCTGAAAGAATTGCACTTATTTTAGCGATAGCCAGACAAGAGAGCCACTTTATTCCCACTTCTGTTTCATACTCTTATGCACTTGGGATGATGCAGTTTATGCCTTATGTTGCTCGTGATATTGCCGCTAAAAATGGTTTTGAAGATTTTAGGTATGAAGACATGTTTGATCCTAAAATTGCCTATAACTTTGCAGATATCCACTTAAATTTTTTAGAAAAATCTCTCTATCATCCTCTTTTTATTGCGTATGCTTACAATGCAGGCATTGGCTTTACAAAGCGAAGTATTTTAAAAAAAGAGTATTTTAAAGAGGGAAAATATGAGCCATTTTTAAGTCTGGAAATGATTCCAAACCAGCAAGCTAGACATTATGGTAAAAAAGTGTTAGCCAACTATGTTATATATGCTCAGCTTTTAGGCATTAAAACAACTGTCAAAACACTTTTGGATACTCTAAAACCTCCGCACCATATGCATCGTTTTTAAAAACAAGTTTTAACTTATCTTCACTTTTACTTTCAAATCCAACAAGATAATAGGTAGACCAACGATTTCGAATTGGAGCTATTTTTATCAAATCATCTTCAAATTTTAACTTTGTAATACTTTTAGCTTTTAAATTATTTAAAGTTAAAGTATACGCTTTATTATAAATTCCATGATTTTCTGGGTCAGATGAGTCATCATCGATAAATATACTAATTAGAAACATTTCATCTTTACTATTTTTATACTCCGGATTTGAAGCATTTAGATAAGTTGCAACGATTGTAGCTTTAATCTCCAAAGAACTGTATAATTGTCCTTTTTGAGTATTCATCACAGCACTTAACTCTTGCGCATCTTCACTAAATAACGTATTCTTTTGAGAACAACCCGTACTAAAAATCAATAAACTTATAATTATTAAGATGCTTATTTTCATCATTATATCCTTTAAGTTATTTTACACAAAACTAATTTAGATTTTGTTACAATCCACTTAAATTCCACATAGGAAAAACATGAAACAGATTGCAGTAGCATTTACAGGACCTTCAAATAGCGGAAAAACAACACTCATAGAAAAAATTGCAAAAATCTTAATCAAAGATTATAAAGTTGCCATTATAAAAAATGATCCCAAAGACAAAGCACAATTCGATACGGAAGGTAAAGATAGTTATAAATTTTCTTCCACTGGTGCTGAAACCGTTGTAGTTTCACCTACAAGAACTACCTACTTTTCAAAACAGACTAGAGATCTAAGAGAAATTATCAATATGCTAGGAGAATTTGAGATTCTTTTAGTTGAAGGGCTTAAAACGCTACCATTGCCCCGTATTGCAATTTTTAGAAATGCTTTAGATAAGAGCTACTTTCCACACTCCGACGCAATAGCAATTGACGAAAGTGTCGATATACAAGCATATGATATACCGCAAGAAATTAATATGCTAGATCTAAATGATCCAGTAGCAATAATTAAGTGGATACAAATTCATGCAAAAGATATAAAGGATATAAAATGACAGAGATTTTTAATGCGATTAAAGCGTCAGCAATTAGAATCAGATATGCCATAGAAAATGATGATACAGGATATTCTCATAACCAAAATGCTACTGGTGATGTACAACTTAAACTAGACATCAAAAGTGACTTTATTATTGAAGAGGAGTTCTCAAAAGTTTCTACTGTAAAAGAACTTGCCAGCGAAGAGAAAGAGCATGTAGAAGCAATGCATAAAAACGGGAAGTATTTAATCGGATATGATCCATTAGATGGTTCATCTCTTGCAGATGTAAATCTTAGTGTTGGTTCGATCTTTGGTATATATGAAGATGATTACAGAGGTTGCAATTTAAAAGCTTCAGTATATGTCGTATATGGACCTAGAGTTGAAATTGTCATTGGTTATGATGGAAGAGTTGAATTACACCGTCTTGATGCAAACCATGAATTCCATTTTATCCAACTTATCAATCTTGATAATAAAGGTAAACTAAATTCGCCTGGAGGAACGCAGAAAAATTGGCTTCCTAAACACAAAAAAATGATCGATGATATCTTCGCTGATGGATACCGTCTAAGATATTCAGGAGGAATGGTTCCAGACTTGCATCAAATTCTTTTAAAAGGTGGTGGACTTTTCTCTTATCCATCAACTTCTGATGTCCCAAAAGGAAAATTAAGAATGACATTTGAAGTATTTCCATTTGCACAGATTTATGAATTGGCTGGTGGTCAAGCAATTGATGGCAAACAAAGACTTTTAGATCTAAGCCCTGAACATATACATGATACTACACCTTGTTTTTTTGGTTCAAATGAAGAGATAGAGCGCGTTAAAGTAGTCTATGGAGACTAATACACAATCACCGGATATTTATGAACAAAAACTTGAAGAAGAGACCTTAGTCTTAAAAGAGTGTCAAAAGAATCATAATCTTGATTCTTGTATGAAATGTAAAGATATTATTGGGTGTACAATACGAAAGCGTTATGTCAATGCCGTGTATCAAAGCATGAACAAAGGTGCAGGTGGAGGGTTTGAGTTTTAAAACTCAAACTACCTCACCATTCTATCTGCAAGTATTAATAGCTCTGGATCAATCTGATATTTTTGACTATTGATATGTTCAATGGAGACAAATTCAAACTCTGAGTCTTTAAAGACCACGACTTGATAACTTTTCTCATCATTTAAAAGTTTATCTACCGCCATTCTCGTAAATTTAAAAGCCATCAGACGATCATACACGGTAGGTTTTCCACCTCTTTGAGTATGCCCAAGGATAGTTACTCTTGCTTGCATCCCAACATCTTCTTCTACCCATCGTGCAATTTCATCAGTCACTCGTGAACCTTCTGATACGATACAGAGTGTATAAATTCTTCCACTTTCAATTTGAGATTTTAATCTCTCACCAAGGCTCTTGAGATTAAAATCTAACTCAGGAATGATACATACTTCAGCACCACTGGTGATAGATGAAACAAGTGCAAGATAACCACAGTCACGCCCCATGGTCTCTATCACAAAAGCTCTTCTAAATGAAGAAGCAGTATCTCTTATCTGATCTATAGAGACACGAATCACATTCAAAGCAGTATCTACACCCAAACAATAATCTGTTCCAAAGATATCATTATCAATGGTAGAAGGAACTCCTACAAAATTTATTTTAAAATCACTGTAAAATTGCCCCATAGCTCTAAAAGAGCCATCACCACCTAAAACTACAATTTTATCAATTTCCAAAGCTTGTAAATTTTCATAGGCAATTTTTCGATACTCATATTCAAAAAACCGTTTAGATCTTGATGATCTGATAATAGTACCCCCTCGATGTACAATATTTGATACATCGTTATAGCTTGCAGGAGAGATTTTATTATCTATTAACCCTTCTAAGCCATCATAAATCAGATATGGTTTTTCATCATGTACTAAAGCCCTCTCTACAAAAGTTTTTATCGCAGGATTCATGCCCGCACTATCTCCACCTGAACACATAATTGCTATTGCCATGGATACTCCTTTACATACGTTATTGCTTCATCTTTATTTATTATCTTTCCTTGTAATTGCAATTCATATACCTCAGACAATATTTGTGAAAATAAGCCTGAAGGTTTGTACCCCAATGCTATAAGATCTCGACCTTGTAGTAAATCTTTGGGAGCATGCTGATCCACACCCAATACTTTTGCACGCTCTAATATTGATCTATTCTCACAAAGAATTGATAACTCTCTCATATCTACCTTTGTTGATAATCTTCTAATTTCTGTATCGTTAAGATTATCTTGTAAGACTTTTTTATGTGCATTTACTAAAGATTTGACAGAATTAACAAGCTTAACTTCATCACTTAGACGCATCATAAAGTGTTCAACTTTCTCCTCTTCTAGCCCAAAAGTGAGCACTGCCAATAAAAGTCGAATATTTTTATGAGATGACAATCTATCTAATGTAGACCAATTTTTTGTAGAGAGTTCTGGAAAATATTTAAGTATATTTAACTCTTTTAAAAGCTCAAAACCAATAGAGGGTTTTTCTGCTTTTAAAAGCAACTTTTTGAGTTCTTCAAAAATACGTTCTTTGGGTAACTCTTCAAGATCACCATTTTCTACCATGACCATACAAAGTTTCTTAGTCTTTTCAGCCATCTCATACTCTAGCCTTGCACAAAACTGAACCCCTCTACAAACTCTCAAAGGGTCTTCAACAAAGGTCTTATCATCAATATGTTTTAAAATTTTCATATTCATATCATGCATACCATCAAAGGGATCTAAAAACTCATTTTTCGCTATATCATATCCCATTGCATTTATCGTGAAATCACGCCTTTTTGATGCTTGTGTATAACTCATAAAACCATCACTTACGACTTCAAATCCTTTATGCCCTACTCCACTCTTTTTCTCTCGTCTTGGAAAGGCAAAATCATACTCTTGCCCCTTATGAACAAACTTCAAAACTCCAAAACTTTTACCCACTAACTTGACTTTGCCATGCTCTTTTAAAAGTAATTCTAAATCATCAATTGTGGATAAGCCATAAACTTCAATATCATAATCTTTAATTGGAATATTTAAAAAATGATCTCGTACACTTCCCCCTACGATAATCGCTTTGGCATTCATTTCAGAGAGTTTAGAAGAGATGGTCTGTAAAACTATAGGTATTTTCATAATTTATAATAACATATTTAGCCACTATAAAACAAAAACATCTTCAAATTCTTTTAATAAATTTACAATAATTAATTAAATATTTTTACTTTTTATCCGATCTAAAATATAACTATTTATATAAAAAGGAATTTTAATGCAAATTAAAAGACAATTATTAGCCTATTGTCTCACCTTTCTTGTACTTACATCACAAGTTATGGCAGGTCTACCAAAGTGTTATGGAGTTAGTGACACTACTAATAAGATGTGGTTTATGGTGCCAAATCCTGGATCATCAATACTTCCAACATCCACAGAAATCATACTTTCTCAGACCTACAAGGCAGAGGGTTCTGCCTATCGTGCGAGTACTAAGCAGATGTACCTTTTTGATTGTGACGGTGACAATAGTGGTCCTTGTGATTTACATGAATATACAGTTGATTATATCAATGGAACTTCTACGCATACCAATGTAAAATCAAATATCGTTCCTTCATCAGGTGGTGGTTCAGTTGAGGGTGCTACTTTTTATATTGATGCAGTAAGTGGTGATGAGTTTTTATATGCTACTGTTGGTGAAAGTGGCAGTCAACTATACAAGTGGAATACTTCAAACTGGTCATTAGTTACGGGGTACCCTTTGGCGTTATCTGGTGATATCACAACGATTACTGGAATTGCATATGATCCAATAACAAAAAAGTTTTATGGTAGTAAAGATAGATCTTCCAATGCAGGGAGTTCAAGTAACCCTGATATTTTTGAAATCAATATGAATACAGGTGTTACCACTTTTAAAGCTGAAGTAGATCATCCTATTGATGGGGAAGGTTTAACTTATGCAGCAGATGGTTTACTCTATAATGAAAATGATAGCGGTGCATACGATGGTAGTCGAACTATATATGCAGTTAACCTAAATAATGGTGCCATGACAGATGCAGCAACTTTTTCTGGATCAGATGATGCAGAATCCTTAGCATGTAATGCAGGAGAGCAAAGTGATTTTGGTGATGCACCATCTACATATGGATATGCCGTACACTCTATACCTGTTTTTGACATTACACCAGACCCTGTTTATTTAGGAAATAATCCTGGTGATAATGATTTCAATTATGCCACTCAAACGAGTACAACAGCCAATAATGATGGAAATGACGAAGATGGTGTCACACTCTCAGGTGTCACACTTCAAGATGCTTCTCTTATACACGGACAAACTTTTTCCTTGGTTATTACAACTAATGGTACAACAAGTGGCTATTTAAATGCATGGATTGATTTTAACAAAGATGGTGACTTTAACGATGCTGGTGAACAAATAGCAACCAATGCCACTCCATCTACAGGTGAAATATCACTTAATGTTACAATACCTTCTTCTACAGCTACTGGTTTAACATATGCACGTTTTAGATACTCAACAGAACAAAATCTAAATCCTTCAGATGATTTACTTTTAGCCCAAGAAGCAGATGATGGTGAAGTTGAAGATTATGCAATCACACTTGTAGGTGCAGGTTCTGTTTCAGGATCAGTTAAAAACAATAATAACATAGCAATTAGCAATATTACAATCACCATTGAAAATGCATCATCAAGTATTATCAATGATGTGCTTGGAAATCCACTCACAACAACAACGGACGCTTCTGGTAACTACTCTTTTTCAAATGTACCGCTTGGAGATTATTTTATTATAGAGCATGATGCTACAGGATATAGTTCTGTAAGTGATGGTGATGCCACTAATGATTCTGACTCCGTTGCAAATACAGATACAAATGATAATAAAATCCCAGTCACTCTGACAAGTGGCAAAGCTGATGCTGATAATAATTTTATAGATATGCTTCCTACTGGTTCTATCTCAGGAATAGTAGTAAACAACTTAAATACACCACTTACTGGAGCTACTCTCAAACTCTTTGCTTCTGATGGAATAACAACCGCAAAAAATAATTCTGGAATTGATGTTTCTGATATTGTAACAGACAGTTCTGGTACTTTTAATTTTATCAATATACCTTCTGGAGATTATCTGCTTCAAGAAATTAACCCCAATCACTATATTTCTATTTCAGATGAGGCTGGTGATGATTCAACTACTGGCGAAAATACAAATGATGATTTAATCCCTGTTCACTTAACCTTAAGTGAATCAGATAATGACAATAAATTTATAGATAAACCTGAATCAGGTTCTATTTCAGGTTCTGTAAAAGATGGAAACAATGTAGGTATTGCTGGAGTAAGTATCTCAATTATGAATGGTTCTACAATCATTAATGATACAAATGGAAATCCACTTACTGTTTTAACTGATGCAAGTGGAAACTACGCATTTAGCAATGTTCCATTTGGGGATCATATAATCAAAGAGAGTGATCTTTTGGGATATACATCAAGTCTTGATACAGATAGCTCCAATGATAATGACACTATTGTAAATACAGATACTAACGACAATGAAATCCCTGTTACAATTACTTCTGGTGAAGCGGATGATCATAATAACTTTATTGATTTAGCACCGCATGCTACAATCAAAGGTTCTGTAAAAGATGATACAAACAGCCCATTATCCACTATCACTATACGTATCAAAAATGCAAGTGATACTACAGTTAACGACATTAACGCAAACCCTCTTATCACAACAACGGATGCAAGTGGAAACTATACTTTTACGCATGTACCATTAGGTGACTATTTTATCATAGAGGAAGATGCTAATGGCTATCTTTCTGTTAGTGATGGTGATGATACAGATGATAGTGATACTATAGCTAACACAAATACAAATGACAACTCTATTCCTGTCACACTTACAGATGGTGAAAATGATATAGATAATAATTTTATTGACAAAATCATTTCAGGTACTATTTCTGGAATAGTACAAGATATAGCAGACCAACCACTATCAGGTGCAAATATCAAATTAGTCAATCATGATGGCTCAAATGTCTTCGATACTAATGGTCTTTTAATCAATCCAGTTACAACAGCGATTGATGGTATATTTAACTTTACAAACGTACCTACAGGTAACTATCTTCTCTTAGAGGTAGATAATCCAAATTATATTTCAGTTTCTGATGAGGCTGGAGATGATAATACAAGCAATAGTACAACACTCAATGATAATATCATTCCCGTTTTATTAACAACGAATGAAACAGATACTGATAATATTTTTATAGATAAACTAAAATCAGGTTCCGTATCAGGCTCAGTTAAAGATACTAATGCTCTCGCAATTGTTGGAGTTACCATATCTATTGAAAATGCGTCATCCACTACTATAAATGACATCAATGGTAATGCACTTACAACTGTAACCGATGCAAATGGAAATTATACTTTTATCAATGTACCTCTTGGTAACTATTTCATTAAAGAGCTTGATAAAACAGGATACATATCCATAAGTGATAATGACAATTCACAAGATGGTGATACCCAAACTAACAATAATACAAATGATAACACGCTTCCAGTTACGATCACAGATACTAAAGTAGATACTGATAATGATTTTATAGATACAGGAATAGGTATTATTTCAGGAATCGTATCAGATACGGTG
>JADGDK010000094.1 GCA_016744895.1 Campylobacterales bacterium
GTGTAGTCTGTATTGGTATCAGCTTCAGGTATATCTGTATTTGAATTATCCCCTGTATTTGAGGTATCACCCGTATCAGTTGTTGAATCATTAAGATCAACAGGATCAGTACCACCTTCAGGGGTAAATTCGATATCAAGTTGATAATCATAACCTGCTCCTGTACTCCAGTTATAAGCCATGATATGAACAGGGCCATTTGCAGGGATCTCTATAGATTTTTCATAAGAGGTTTTATTTACCATATAGTCATACTCTTGATGTCCACAAGTCGTACCTAATCTTAAGCTTGTGGGTTGATCTGCATTTATGGATACTTTTAATGTACCTGCTACAGCAGGTGTAAAAGAGAGCTTGTCCCCATCATAGTTAGCATTCATACTCATATCTGCTAAAATAAGTTTATAGCTTGAGACATTTTCTAGCTCAGAAATACTAACCCCAGGACAATCTGTGTTGGCTGGTTCACTATCTAGTGTACTGTATGCTAAGAGAGAAGGTGTAAGCAGTGTTGCTATCAGAAGTATTATCAAACCTATCTTTTTCATTTTTGCTCCTATAGTTTATGAAATAATGATTAAGACAATGATCGGTTAAATAGAAGTTAATTTAATAAGTAGAATTTTATGAAATGAGATAATTTAGAAATATTATTGGGTCAATAGAATTTATAAGTTAAAAAATTAAAATAATTTATTTTTTGTCAAAAGTTATATAAATATTAAATTCTTTTTAGTTTGAGTAAGTTTGTAACAATTTTCTTATAGAGCCGTCTGAACAAACTTTTTAATTTTGTCCAAAACTGACCTGATTTAAAATATTTTCATTAAATCGGTATCTACTTCTTTGTAATTTCTTTAATATTTTTTTATCTATGAGTTGTTTAAAAACCTTGATAAGTGTTGGTTTACTGATCTCTATTTCGTTCATGATCTCTGTATAGGAATAGTCAAAGATATTATCTTTATCTAAATGTCTGATAATAAAACGAATTGCTTCAATCTGCTTACCGTCATAGACTACTGAAATTGTTTTGATAATATTATAAGATTGTTGTATCTCTTTGTTTTGGATATGTGGTAAAAGCACATCATGCATAGAATTTAAAAGTTCTTTAATATTTATAGGCTTGATAATATAGTTTTCAACTTTTAATTTTACAGCATCGATTAAATAACTTGTATCTGTATATGCAGTTGTTAAAATGGCAGGGATATGAAGATTATGATCTTCTTTGAGTGATTTTAAAAATGTAATTCCATTCTCATTATCAAGTAAAATATCACTAATGATAATATCTACCTTCTCCTCTTTTATAATTTTATAAGCATCTTTAGTCGTACTCACAGGAAATATATTAGAGACAAAATCTTCTAAAACATCTGTTGTATTTTTCAATAGATCTATATCATCCTCTACATAAAGAACATTAAAATTTTTTAAAATATCTAAATCTCTCTTATCCATTTTTTTCCTTTTTATTCTGTATTGGTATTGTTATCACAATCATAGCACAAGTATGAAGTGTTTGTGTACCAAACTTATGTTTAATATTTTTTGCAATAATTTTACCATTCATATGTTTTTCAACCATCTGTTTAGACATATAAAGTCCAATACCTGTTCCAGCACTTTTAAATTTTGTTGTAAAATAAGGCTCAAATATTTGATATAGAATATCCTCTTGGATACCTCCTCCATTATCAATAATACTTATTTGTGCACTATTTTTATATTTTTTGACAGCAATCCATATATATTTCTCTTGAGGATTTAATTTTACTAAGGCATCTCTAGAATTATTTAGTATATTTAAAAATACATGCGATAGTTCATTGTAATATCCATCAATCATAATATCATTTTGTATGGAGGTATAGATCTCTATTTTATCTTGTTTAAGTGTATATTTTAAAAGCTCTAGTGTGTGTTCTATACAATTATCGATACTGAACAGGCTTCGTTTTTTATTAGGATCAAAAAAGTTTCTAAAATCATCAATCGTATGTGACATATTGTCTGCTATTAATATACCATCTGAGACTTTTTGATCAATAAATGCTGGTGTTAATTTACCAAGTATACTTTTAGTTTGAAATGATTGTAAAATCATACTTAAACTTCCAAGAGGCTGTCTCCATTGATGTGAAATATTTTGTAACATTTCACCTAATGAGGCAAGTTTTGCCTGCTGAAACATGACAATATCTTTTTTACGACTATTGTCTACCTCTTTTACAATTCTCTTTTCAAGTGACTCATTTAAAAAAAGTAACTCTTGTGTCTTTTTAAATACTTTTTCTTCAAGTGAATTATGTAGTTTTTTAAAGTTGTTAATGATAAAAAGTGAAAAAACGATACTAAATATAAAAATCAAACCTATAAAAATAAACTGTAATACAATAATTTTATAAAAGACCTTCTCTGTTTTATATTTATCACTAACCGCCTTTTTTAAATCAAGTGAAATGAGATCTGTCAAATAAATTTTGATCAAACTAATTTCCAAATAAAGCGACTCTAAAAATGATTCATCTTTATATCGTTTCTCTAAAGTCTGATCCATTCTATCAGAGATATCAACAATTTTATTATTGATATTATTAATCAACTGTTTTTGCATAATTTTAAAGTCTTGGTGATTTTCATCACTAATAAAATAGTCATTTACAGCAGTTAAAGAGTAAAAAGGAGGCGTACTCTGCACAAGTCCTAATTTAAATTTATCCCACTGTCTATTTATTAATATCTTTGCCAAATCAATGACCTCTTTGGCCTGCTCATGGCTTATATTATCTGCATGCAAATCATAAAATGTATCATAAATATTTACTTGATAGATATCTTTGATCTCCTCAAGTTGGCTAAGTGGGATGATACGGTTTTGATAAAGTTTATTAAAATCATATTTCAATGAAAAAAGTGCGATTTGTGATAAAAAAATGATACTTAACATGCCACTAACAAGCATAAAAATTAAAAAATTTGTTTTTGTATTAAAAGTTAATTTATTTAATTTATTTGTTAATTTTTGTAACTTACTCAAAACTATGCCAATTTATAGATTGAAATTTATGCTCTTTATACTCAAAGAGATAGACATTTTTTGAAAGTTGTCTATTTTCATATTTTAATGGAATTTTATCTAATACGCCCCTTTGAATTTGTTGTAGATTTTTAACAAATTGTTTACGATTATGTTTATCTGACATGTTTGCTAGCGCGTGAACACTTACTTTTGCAGTTATAAATGCTTCAAGTGAAACAAAACCAAGTTTTACATCTGGAGCGTACTGCTGCATCAAATTTTGATACTCTACAACAACAGGAATTGATCTATTATTATAATAAGGCACCGTCTGCGAAAAAATAATATTTTTAGTTTTAAAATCAAGTTCTGAAACTAAAGCATCTGCATTGACAAAAGACAAGTTACAAAAGAGTGTATTCTCTCCTTCTAATTCTCTATATTTTTTAATAAAATGTGCCACAGGTTTATAAGAACCTACTAAAAGTATTGCCTCAGGTTTTGCACCACCTACACTTGTTAAAGCTTGTCGTATTGAGACTGTATTTCTTTTATAAGTCCCTTCACTTACAAGTTCTAAATTTTGTTTTTTAAGTACTTTGATAGTTGCGATATAGCCTTCATTTCCATAATCATCACTTTGATAGAAAATTGAAAACTTAGTTAATTTTTTAATATTAATTAAAAAATGTAAAATCGCTGCAACCTCTTCTTGATAACTTGCACGATAATTTATAATATTTTTTCGTGCTTCTCTTCTTAAGAAAGCTGCTCCTGAGAAAGGGGCAATAAAAGGGATTTCACCATCGTCTATTTTTGGTAAAATACTTTTTATTGTAGGAGTCCCTACAAAGCCAAATAGCGCAAATACTTTATCAATATTAAGAAGTTTCTCTAGATTGTCACCTGTAAGTTCAGGTTCATATTGGTCATCATAACATAAAAATTCAATGGAGTATTCACCTAGAAGTTTTTGATCATTTGCATATTGAAAATAGACATTTGCTCCATCTTTAACAGAAATACCAAGTTCCTTTGTGATACTGCTAAGGGGAAGTGAAGAGCCAAATTTTATCACTTTACTTGATTCAGAAGAGTTATAATATAATAAAAACATCCCAATAAATAACAGTGTTAACAATAAATATGCTTTTTTATTATCAAACAATTTCATAAAAATATTATAACCACTTTATCCATGAAAATCGATTATAATTCTACAGTAAATATATGTTTACTATTTAAGGTTTATATTATAATTAAACTGCTACAATTTTGAATATAATTATAAGGCTTATAACCTAAGGTGTTAGGTTCACATAAATAAGTATTTTTTATAGTTCTAATACTCTTTTTCGCTACCTAACACCTCACAAATAAAAGTCTTTTATAATCCTATATAAAAGGAGTTATTTTGAATAATGAACCTAAATTAACAAAATTTGTTGAAGCCGCTGGCTGAGCTGCAAAATTAGGTCCGGGTGATCTAAAACAAACACTTTGCAACTTAAAAAGTTCTAACGACAATATTTTAGTAGGTTTTGATAGTAGTGATGATGCAGGAGTATTTCAGCTTAGTCCTGATTTAGCACTTGTACAAACTTTAGATTTTATCACCCCTGTTGTAGATGATCCCTATGTCTATGGAGAGATTGCTGCGGCAAATGCCCTAAGTGATATATTTGCCATGGGAGCAACTGTAAAAACAGCCTTAAATATTGTTGGCTTTGATAATATCCATCACAACAGTGAAGTCTTAGGTGAAATTTTAAAAGGTGGAGCATCAAAGATCAAAGAGTGTGGAGGTGTTCTTTTAGGAGGACATACGATTAATTCATTGGAAATGTATTATGGTTTAAGTGTTACAGGTATTGTACATCCAAAACATATCTATACAAATAATAGTGCTAAAGTCGGTGATGTGTTAGTTTTAACAAAACCTCTTGGTATGGGAATATTAAGTACTGCAATCAAAAGAGATCTACTCAAAGATAAAGTGATAGAACATGTAGCAGAAATTATGAAGAGTTTAAATTTTTATGCCTCAAACTTAATACAAAAATACAATGTCAACGCCTGTACAGATGTCACAGGTTTTGGACTTTTAGGACATAGTTTTGAGATGACAAGAGAGGAAATCAGCATACATATCGACTCTGGAGCTGTACCTTATGTGAAAGAGGCTTATGCACTTAGTGAGCAATCTGTGATACCAGGAGGTAGCAAAAAAAATCATGCTTATCTTGCAGATAAGATGTATTTTAACAACACCTTACCACTGGCGTTAGAGATGATTTTATGTGATGCTCAAACCTCAGGAGGACTTTTAGTCTCAATGCCAAAAAAAGAAGCTGAAGTATTTGTAAAAGAGATGGAACTTTTTAGTCATGGCTATGCCTCCATTATAGGTGAAGTGAGACCAAGAGGTAAAAAACCACTGATGATTTGGTGAGAAGGTGCAGGAATCGAACCTACCATCGCGCAAACACTTGAACGAACATCGGGGTTGAAGCCCGTGGTGACCACCAGATACACATACCCCCCACAATATATTTGTGAGTGGGCGTATTGTAACGAAGATAAAATTAATTCTAAAAGATAAAGGCGTATCTATGGAAATATTAAGAACACTACCTAAGATAGATCAATTTATTCAAAACGATCAATTTAAAGGATATTCCAAAAAACTTATTTTGGAGCTTTCCAAAGAGGTTATTTCTCAAACGAGAGTAGCAATTATAGAAGGTACAAAAAAGAGTTTTAACCAAGAAGATTTAGTTTCGCAAGTATGCACTAGATACCAAACCCTAACCACTTCATCATTACAAACTGTTATCAATGCAACTGGTGTGATTATTCATACCAATTTAGGAAGAAGTCTTATTGATCCAGAGGTCATATATCGTGTTAAAGAGATCGTATCACAATATAATAACTTAGAGTATGATTTGGCATTAGGAAAAAGAGGTGAACGATACACACATGTGAGTCAACTCCTGCAAAAAATCACAGGTGCAGAAGATGCACTCATTGTCAATAACAACGCATCTGCTGTATTTTTGATTTTAAATACTTTTGCAAAAGATAGAGAAGTCATTGTATCTCGGGGGGAATTGGTTGAAATTGGAGGTAGTTTTCGTATCCCTGAGGTGATGCATCAAAGTGGTGCAAAACTAAAAGAGATTGGTACGACTAATAAAACACATCCAAAAGATTACACCAATGCCATCACAGACAAAAGTAGCATGTTGATGAAAGTACATAAATCAAATTATAATATTGAAGGTTTTAGCTCTGATGTTGATATATCAGAAGTCATTAAAATAGCACGTGAACATAACATTATTGACTATTACGATATGGGAAGCGGTCATCTAGTAGATCTGCCTTATGGGTTAGATCAGACAGAACCTTCACTAATTCAAATTATGAAGCACAACCCCTCTCTTATCAGTTTTAGCGGTGATAAACTTTTAGGATCTGTTCAAGCGGGAATCATTGTTGGCAAAAAAGCATTGATCGAAAAACTGAAACAAAATCAACTCCTAAGAATGTTGCGTGTCGATAAAATCACACTCTGTATTTTAGAAGAAAATTTAAAATCGTTACTTTTGGGAGAGATAGAGAAGATACCAACCCTCAAAATGCTCTTTGAAGATATCACGCAATTACAAGATAGAGCCAAAGCCTTAGAGATAAGACTTCATGAAAACATCACTACCAAGATATTAAAATCAGAAACGATGATTGGCGGAGGTACTACCCCAAATAAAAAAATTCCAACAGTGGTAATGCAACTCTCATTTAACAAGCTCAAACCTTCCCAAATAGAGAAACAACTACGTGCAAGAAACCTCATTGGTCGTATTGAAAATGATATGTTTGTATTAGATTTTAGAACCATTCAAAACAGAGATATTGGAATCATTGCAGAAATCTTAAAAGAGATATCCCATGTATAATGTCATTGTTGGTACAGCAGGACATATTGATCATGGAAAGACTGCACTTATTACGGCACTCAATGGGTATGATGGTGATGGGATGGCAGAAGAAAAAGAACGTGGTATTACAATCGACTTGAGTTTTTCAAACTTAAAAAATAGTAAGATCAATATCGCCTTTATAGATGTACCAGGACATGAAAAACTTATAAAGAACATGATTTCAGGTGCTTTTGGATTTGATTATGTACTTTTGGTCATCAGTGCATCTGAGGGAATCATGCCCCAAACCAAAGAGCATATAGATATTTTAAATCTTCTTGGTATTAAAAATATTATTGTTGCTGTAAGCAAATCAGACTTAGTAGATGAAAAGACGCTTATATTACGAAAAGAAGAGATAAAATCCTATTTAGAAGCTTTTAATTTTACGCTAATTGATATAAAGGCAGTCTCTATTTATGATGAAAAAAGTATCGCATTATTAAAAACGAGGCTCTTTAACCTTCAAAGAACAGAGAAACAGAAAGAACATTTTTTTCGTTTTTATATCGATCGTGTTTTCTCTCCTAAAGGTATTGGTACTGTTGTGACAGGAACCGTATTAGGAGATGAAATATCTGTAAATGATAAAGTTTTTATATCCGATATCCAAAAAGAGACACGCATCAAAAACATACAAATTCACAACCAAAATGTTCTCAATGCCACTATATCAAATAGAGTAGCACTCAATTTACATAATATAAACGAAAAACAATTAAACCGTGGTTTTCTCATCAGTAAAAAAGGGATGATTCGAGGCTTTAACGCTGTTGATATCTATTTTGAATGTTTAGAAAATCAAAAAATATATCACAATAGAAAATATAGCTGTTTTATAGGCTCACGTAAAATAGAAGTCAAAGTATTGCTTTACGATACACTAGATAATCAAACTAAAGGATTTGCAAATCTAAAAGCTTATAAAAAACTCTATACACTTTTTGGAGAGAAACTCATTTTAAGAGACGGCGATTTCACCATTGCTGGTGCTAAAATTTTAAACCCGATTAGTGACCCTATGAAAAAAAGACAAAAAAAAGTTTTACTACGCCACCTTTATGATAATAATTTTAAAAGTGCCTACAAATTACTTTTAGAAGTCCATAAGAAAGGATTGGGGATCATCAGTTCTGCACAACGCTTTGCACTTTCACATAAAGAGGCTTTAGAGCTCTCATTAACTTTAGATGATGTTTTTGTAGATGAAAAAGCACTCATTATTTATCCCTTAAGCAGCCAACAACTTATCAAAGATTTTATACAAAATATCTATAAAAAAAATCAATACGCCCTACTCTCTATTCAAACGGTTCTTCTGCGTCTGAAGTGGGCAAGTGAAGGTTTTATCCAATTGGCATTTAATCTTCTTGTCAAAGAGGGTGTATTAATTCAAAAAGGAGCACTCTACCAAAACAAAAATGTTAAAGAGGATTTTTTTATAGAGCTTGAACGTGCGGTACTTGAAAGATTAAAAGAAGAGGAACTCACACCTACTGCACCTTACAATATCTATGATCTACTTGATATAGATCGTAAAGTTGGTGATCAAATTTTAAAATCATTAACAGCAAAGAAAAAAGTCAAACGCTTACAACACAATCTTTTTATTCATACAACACATTTACAAAAAATTGTAGAAGGCATGAGAGAAATTATTAAAAATGATGGTGTTATCACTTTACAATCTTTTAAGAACTATTTCCCTTTGAGTCGAAAATATTTAATTGCGTACTTGGAGTATTTAGATCAATTTGATGATATTAAAAAAGAGGATACTAAACGATTTTTTAGAAATTTATAACCAAATCACTACCTTGATATAATGATTTAGTTACAAGTTTCAACTACCTTGCAAAGTCTACTGCACGAACTTCACGAATGACATTAACTTTGATATCCCCTGGATATTGTACTTTCTCTTCAATCTCTTTTGCAATCTCTTTCGCTAATAATATAGACTCATCATCATTGACAAGATGTGCATTTGCGATCACACGGATTTCACGTCCCGCGTTAATAGCGTAAGCTTGCTTCACACCTTTTTTACTCACTGCGATCTCTTCGATATCTTTAGTCCGTTTTAAAAATGCTTCTAACACTTCACGTCTTGCACCTGGACGCGCCGCGGAAAGTGTATCTGCAGCACATACTGCGGCACACTCAACACTAAGTGCTTCTTCATGTCCGTGGTGTGCATAAATCGCGTTGATAACCACTTCATGTTCGTTATATCTTTTACATACTTCTGCACCCAAATCAACATGGCTACCTGCAAAATCATGAGTTAGTGCTTTTCCAATATCATGTAAAAGTCCAGCACGAACTGCTAATTTTTCACTTCCACCACACTCTGCGGCTATAATTCCAGCAAGATGTGCCACTTCAAGGGTATGACCAAGTGCATTTTGACCATAGGAAGCTCTAAATTTAAGACGTCCGATTAATTTCACTAACTCTGGATGCATATCACTAATACCCAAGTCAAAAACAATCTCTTCACCCTCTTCTAATAACTTCTGCTCAAATTCACCTTTTACTTTTTCGTAAATCTCTTCAATACGTGCGGGCTGAATACGCCCATCTGCAACCAACTCTTCAATCACTCTCGTAGCAACTGCACGACGGTAAAGATTAAAACTGCTTAATATGATCACATTTGGCGTATCATCGATGATGATATCCACTCCAAGAAGCATCTCTAAAGCTTTTATATTTCTTCCCTCTTTACCAATAATCCGGCCTTTGAGTTCATCACTTGGAAGGTTTACAGTATTGATCAATCTCTCTGCTGAATAATCTCCCGCAAACCTAGAAGTTGCTTGTGCTAAGATATAATTTGCTCTTTTTTTAGCTTGGTCTTTTGCCTCAGTTTCATACTTTCGAACAATATGTGCGATTTCTGCTCTTGCATTTTCTTCAGCACGTTTTAAAACAACATCTGTTGCTTCATTTTTTGTCATACCCGAAGCTCTCTCCACTAAAGTATCT
>JADGDK010000095.1:0-247 GCA_016744895.1 Campylobacterales bacterium
TTAATCCCCTTGGCATGCCTGCACTTTTTATCGTCAAGAACAATAAAATAGTTGGATCTATTCTTGGAGCAAAAGATGATATCGATAAAATTGTTTTAGATGAATTAAGAGGACTTAAGTGAAAATTTTTATATTATTCACAACGCTTTTACTTTTAAGTGAATGTACAACCAAAGATGTAAGATCATGGGAAAAAGGGACTTTAGCAAAAGGTGGCGGTGGCGTCGCATGAGGAAGTTGTGGATGC
>JADGDK010000095.1:257-9803 GCA_016744895.1 Campylobacterales bacterium
ATACTAAGCACTTCTTTAATGGCTGAAGATTATGTTAGCGTCCAATACATGGGTTATGATGAAGGACAAAGTGCTGCTGGAGTTTCATTGGTTAAAAGATTTGAAAATCGTGATGAACTTACAGGTGGTATCAATATTTCAAGAGAGACTGATTATTATGACGCAATTTATTACAATGTAGGAGTCAAATATAAATTTTAGACAATATATTTATAAGTTTGAAGCAATGAGCACACCATGTGAGCTCATCATTTTTTCTAATACAAAGGCAAAATCTGATGAAATTGCCAAAGAAATTTTAAATGAAACCAAAAGATTAGAAAAAAAATATAATTATTATGACCCAAATTCTTATCTATCTTCTATAAACACTCGTAAAGCGTCTAAACTAGACGCTGAGAGTAAATCTCTTCTTCAGAGAGCAAAACAATACTACAAAGCTACCAATGGCATTTTTGATATCACTGTGGCTACTATTAAGGGGCTTTATACAACACAAAAAACGGCATATGCACTAGAAAAACAAAAGAGTGCCCTACTTCCTTATGTGGGTTGTGAACATTTTGAAATTAAAAAAAATAAAATTTACTTTGACAATGAATTTACTAAAATTGATTTAGGTGGGTTTGTCAAAGAGTATGCTGTAGATCGCGCTGCATCCATTGTCAAAAAGAATAAAATCAAATCTGCACTTATCAATTTTGGTGGTGATATCTATGCTGTAGGTAGAAAACCAAATGGTGAAAAATTCAAAATTGGAATTAAAAACCCTAAAGATACAATTAAATATATTAAATTTTTTGAAATCGAAAATCAAGCACTTACAACCTCTGCATCCTATGAAAGAAACTATCAAATTGAAGATCATAATTATTCACATATTTTTTCTAAAGAGCATAATAATAATGAACCATTATCCGCAACTGTTATCTCTAAAAACTGTGTTGAAAGTGGTGTATATTCCACTTCATTAATGGTGAAAACAACCATAAAAACTCCAAGTTTAGTCGTTTTTATTGATCTCGGTTAACATTTTGTTAACAGAAATCATGGTATAATTAGAAATTATAAAACGAAAGGTGGACATTATGAGCAGAATATTATTATTACAAGATGATGCGATTTTATCCCAAACTATACAAACAGCCTTACAAAGTGATGGATTCGACGTGATCACGGTGACTGAAGGCAATGAGGCGCTCAAAAGAGCAAACAATGAACAATTTGATCTCTATCTATTAGATATCAACACTCCATATATGGGTAATTTTGACCTTATGGCAGAATTAAGAGCACAAAAAGATGCAACTCCTGCATTTTTTATCACAGCACTTAAAGATTTAGGTGCACTTTCAGCAGCATATGATACGGGTATGGACAACTATATTAAAAAACCATTTGAGGCAAGTGACCTTGTGGTACGAGTAAAAGCAAGTATCAATAACCAATTTGACTTTTTAGATTATGGAAATGTCAAATATGATGCATTAAATAAAAAAGTTGTTTCGAACAATAAAGAAATTCCGCTTACACATGTTGAGCGACATATCTTTGACCTATTAATTAGAAACTTAGAACAAAATATTACTAAAGAACAATTTTTTGCTGTTATGGAGCGTCCTTCAGAAATGGCACTTCGTGTACATATCAATAAACTAAAACACAAACTTGGTTTTGCAATAAAAAATGCAAGAGGCATAGGCTATAGATTAGAAAAGTTATAAGAAGAGGTTTTTAACCTCTTCTTCATTAAGTTTGCATAAAATAAAATCCATTTGGTTACTTAACACTAAATTGATTTCACTAATCAGTACATACTATAAATAAATCCTACTTTATCTTTTACTCCATACATATATAATATTACTACACAACTGCTACATACGCTCCTGATACAATTTGATATATCTAAAAAAGGGAGATATCATGAAAAATCTATTTTTAACACTAGTAACAACTTTTGCTTTGCTCACTTTTGTTGGCTGTTATGAAACAAATACAAATGGTGGAGTAAAAACTGAAAAAGCTGCAAAATGTGGTGATGGAAAATGTGGCGACTCAAAAAAAGCGGCTACTGCCAAATGTGGTGAAGGTAAATGCGGAGATGCTAAAAAAGAAGTCAAATCCAAATGTGGTACAGGTAAGTGTGGTGACGGAAAATAAAACTACTCTACACATTTAGAATAACTCTTTTTGTGTAGAGCATAAAGGGGAAATAATGTGGAAATTTTTTTATATAGAGATAGCACGACTTTTTAAATACCTACAATCTCTTGCCCTGCTTTTAGCAAGGTTAACGGTTGCTTACGGTTTTTATAATCCTGCTATGATGAAATTCTCAGATATTAGTGCTACAGCTAAATGGTTTGGAAGTATGGGTATACCTTTACCTACACTCAATGCCTATATGGCTGCAACTACTGAGATGCTTGGTGTAATTTTACTTACACTTGGACTATTTACGAGGATTATTTCAGTTCCATTGATCATAGTTATGATCGTAGCAATTATTACTGTACATTTAGGGAATGGTTTTAGTGCGGGGGACAATGGTTTTGAAATACCTCTTTATTATATGCTCTTTTTATTGATCTTTCTTTCACATGGAGCTGGAAAATTTAGTATTGACCACCTTCTATTTAAAGATGATAAATAAAATATGGAAGAGTTACTAAAATACAGCGGTGCGATTTTAGAATCCGACTGGGGAGATTTGTTAAAAATCGTATCGTTGATACTTATGTTTATAGCTTTCAATATTTGGATTTATGATAGATATGTCCAAAGAGATAATCAAATTCTTATCAATTATCCACTTATAGGAAGATTTCGCTACTTTTTTTATGCGCTTCGTGATCCAATGAGGCAGTATTTTGGAGATGAAACTTTTTATGATCTTTTTGAAAAAGTAGATTGGGTCAATAAAGCGTCATATGGTAAAAATCTTTATTACTCCTACTCACTTTCAAAACCACTGGACAATACCAAAACAAAGTTTATTCATGCAAATAGCGTACTCAATATAGATGAAGTACAAAAAGAGTTTAGTGTGATATTTGGAGCGAACCATAAATACCCATTTATAACAAACAGTATTATCGGAAGAAGTGCGATGAGTGACGGTGCGATAAGCCCCGAGGCAACACAAGCTTTTGCCAAAGGTGCCTATCTTGGTAAGTTCCCAATCAATACAGGAGAAGGAAGTTTAACGACAAATTTTATCACTACACATGTATGTGAAACAAATCCTAAAGATAGACGTTATCTACAAATCAAACAGGGTACTATTTTTGCAAGATCCATTTATACACTTGTCAAATTTTTCTTTAATAAAGAGGTAGCAATTACGCTCTATCGAAACCTTGTACTTTCCAAAGAAAAAGGAACTTATAACTTTGATGAAAGTAAAAAGATATTTTTTAGAGTAGATTGGAGTAAACCACTGAAACTATTTCCAAAGCAAATTGATGATATTGCAGACATCATCTTTCAAATAGGAAGTGGACTTTATGGTGTACGAGATAAAAAAGGTAATTTTGATGAAATTCAATACCAAAAGGTGATGCGTTTATCTCGCATGACAGAAATTAAAATAGCTCAAGGTGCAAAACAGACTGGCGGAAAACTCTTAGCATGTAAAGTGAGTGATGATATCGCCTATTATCGTGGTGTTGAAGCGCATAAAGATCTTATCAGTCCCAATAGATTTCCATTTGCTTCTACTATTAGTGAACTTTTTGATTTTATAGGAAGGTTGCAAGAATTATCTGAAAAACCCGTTGGAATTAAAATCGTCATATCCACAAAAGAGAATTTTAAAGCTTATGCTGATGAACTTGCACTTAGAATCAAAAAAAAACAACCTTATCCTGATTTTTTAACTATAGATGGTGGAGATGGAGGAAGTGGTGCAGCACCTATGGAGATGATGGGTCGTGTAGGGTTATCAATCAAAGAGTCTTTGGATATCGTCATTTCAGAACTAGAAGAACAAAAAGTTAGAAAACATATCAAAATCATCGCAAGTGAAAAAGTCCTTACTCCTGATGATGTCATAGAACTACTAGCCTACGGCGCAGACTTTATCAATATTGCTAGAGGATTTATGATCAGTGCAGGATGTATCAGAGCCCATGAGTGTTCAGGAGCCAATGGTAGAAGTTGTCCTGTAGGAATTGCGACTATGGATAAAAAGAAAAGATCAAAGTTTTTGATAGAACAAAAATCACATAATGTAGCTTTATATCATAAAAATTTGATTCAAGGGATACGATCTTTAATGGCTATTATGAATATTGAAGATATAAGTCACATATCAAAAAAGAAGCATTTATTAGAGAACTAACAAATGCTTCCTTATCAATGCTCAAAATGTGATCTTAGAATAAAAAAGTAACTTAATTTCACAATCTGTAACCAATATTAACTTTTATAGCTATTTTTCCCATAAAAAACTAAAGAAAATTAACTTTTAATTTTTGTTTTACTTTTTCTTGTTATTCTGATTATACATCATTGTTAAGAGGAAATATCATGAAAATAATCAAACAGATACTTTTATTGTTACTCATCACAAAATCTCTTTATGCAATTGGAGAGGATAAAACGCTACATCTTCAAACGTCTATAGTACTAGGGTATGCGGGAGAAACAATCCTACATAAGTATAGTCAATTTTCACATAGCGAAAAAATATTTTATGCTACGGGTATTGCATTTGCAATGGGCGTAGGAAAAGAGATATATGATGAAGTTGATTACGATGGTTTTTCTTCAAAAGACTTGGTTCCAGATCTCTTAGGATCCCTAACTGGTGTGATACTATCAAATTATCTAAATAAAAAATATTTTCTCAGTATAGGATATAAAGCTAAAGATAAAAAATCAAACGTATCTATATCTCATACCTTTTAATTTTAATATAGCTTATTTATTTTTTGCATCATATACGTGTTATATCAAAAAAGAGATATTTAACAGAAATTTAACTAAACTTATAAAAAACAGAAAGGTTTTTATGCAAAAAATTATCCTTATATCTACGCTCTTCATAGTCCTACTTTTTACAGCATGTGCTAACTCGGCAAGTTCTGTCAAATCAAATACTAGTAAAGCACGATTTCAAAGTGTCTCAATAGAACAAGCTACACTCTTACAAAAAGGAAAAGATCAGACTTCATGTGTAATTTGTGGTATGAATCTAGCAACATTTTATAAAACAAGTCATGCAGCAGATACAAAACATGGTACGAGACAATACTGTTCTATTCATTGTGTAGTAGAAGATAATGAACTGAATAAAACAGATCTTAAAAATCTTAGGGTTGTAGATGTAAACAACTTAAAATTTATTTCTGCATTAGATGCATTTTATGTTGTAGGAAGTAAAAAACCTGCTACTATGAGCCGTACGAGCAAATACGCTTTTACTAAAAAATCTGAAGCGGAAAGTTTTGCAAAAGAGTTTGGTGGTAAAGTGATGAAATTTTACGATGCGTATGATATCGCAACAAAGGATTTCACAGGTAGAAGATAGTCAATGAATTTTACAGCTATTAGTGACTTAAATATTTCTGAGCTTCAAATTTACCGTCACCTTAGGGACAATGCCGTTACTAAGGATAATAGCTTTATTGCAGATAGTCCTATGGTGGTAAATATACTACTAAATACCTCTATCAAAATTAAAAGTATTTTGGCAACTCAAAAATATTATGACGAAAATAGTGAATTAATAACACAAAAAAATATACCTAATCTCTACGTTGCAGATAAAAAATTGATGAAAGAGATTGTAGGGCACAATATTCATCATGGTGTGATGATGCATGGAATTCGTCCATCTGAAACTTCATTAGAAGCTCTAGATGATAAAATCATCATGCTTGATCTTCTGTCAAAAACTGATAATGTTGGTTCGATTTCAAGAAGTGCCGCGGCACTTGGAATACACTCACTTTTAGTTCCTTCAAAAGGTCCACATCCCTATGGCAGAAGAGCACTTAGAGTTTCTATGGGACATGTAAGTAAACTAAAAATCCACACTTATGATGATATTTTTTCAACGCTTAGAACATTGCAAGAACATGGTTATAAAATTTTTGCTGCTGAAACTACAACAGATGCTATATCACTTCAAGAAGTACAAATTCCAAAAAAATGGGTGATTTTGATGGGTGATGAAGCACACGGTATTTCAAAAGAGATTCTAAATGCTTGCGATACAGTAGTTAAAATAGAGATGTCAGAAGATGTAAAGAGCTTTAATGTTGCCACAGCTGCTTCAATTTTAATGTATCAATTTAAGATGTCGAACCAATAACATTTTTAAGCTCTTTAATAATCTGCATCTGTCGCCAAGAAACATAAGATTTTAACTTACTTGCATTCTCTTGATCAGGCAATAAAGCCAATTTTATATAATAATCTTCATTCACTTTTTTAAATATCTGAATGTGCACGTCAGTAATTAATTTTTGTGTTTCACTCTCATTCACAAGTATAATATCTACTGTAGCATTACCACCTACTTGAAATCCTTCAATATTATCTGTCTTCATTGTTAATGATTTTTGTGAAATATTTTGAATAATTCCAGTTACTGCATGTGATTCACTATATAAAAGTATTGTAAAATCTTTTTGTGGTTTTACCTGTACTAACTTTCTTTCTAAAATACTATCTTCTATATAATGAAAATCCTTTAAATGTATACCTTTTTTATTTTTATCTATCAAACTTAATGTCGTTGCTATAGTCTTTGATTCACCTGGTAATTTAAAATAGACTTTGTCTGATTTAAAGAGTAAAGAAGTATTATTTACAATTGTAAATAAAGCCGTTGCATTTTTAATCTGTAAAGGTTTAATTTCCCATGTTACAGGTATCTCTTTATAGATTGCTATAGCTTCAATTGTTTGATTGTTCTTTATAATCATACGTATAGAATCTTTTATTTGTTTATTTTCTTCTGTAAGTAATTGCTGCTTTTCAAAAAGTTCATTATCATGTTTTATAACCCCAAACTCTGAAAATTTCAGTGATTCATTTAAATTATTTAATCTTTCATAAACTGTTTGATAGTCATCTTCCTCTCTTATTGTCATGATTCCACAACTACAGCTAATCTCTTCAGAAATATAAAATTGTAATTTACCAATAGTTGTCTGGACTTTATCAATGCAAGGTTCAATATTTTCAAAATTATCCATATGTGGGAGTAATGCAAATGTTCCCCCATCAATTCTAAAAATAGAAAAATTTTTCTTTACTTCAATTTTTAGGAACTGCGCTACTTTATTAATCAATTCATCTACTAAAGCTTTATCATAATCTTTTTTGAGCCTATTAAATTGATTAATATCCAATATAATAAATTGACTTCCTCTTTTGGTAGCAAATTCTTTTAATGTCAGTTCAAACTTACGCCTATTATAAACTCTAGTTACGGGATCGACATAAGCAACAGAAGAGAGTTTTTGCATCTGTTTTTCGTAACTTGTTACATCAGCCATAGTAATAATATACTGATTTTGCTGATCAGGAATCTTACTTGCTTTTAAAATGAAAATAATCTTTTTTTGGCTTTGATAATTAACAATCGTCACTTTAACCGTAGGATGATTTTCATCGGAAAGAATTTTCTCAAACCAATTCACATAATCTTTTTTTATAAAAAGCTCAGATTGATAGTCAACATCAGTAATAAAACCCCACTCTTTTGGATAATGTTTATGAAAAATGTCAAGATTTTTTATACCTACAGTTTCAAAAAACTTTCTATTAGCCAAAACAATTTTATTGTTCTTTACCAATCCTACGATGCTATTTTGTAGATTTAAAATCATTTGAAGTTGTTTTTGTTGTTTATTTATAAGTAACTGTTCTTGAAGTTTTTTATCTTTTTCACGAGTCAAATCCGAAAATGTTTGTAATACCCCAGAAAGATTACCATCAAATATATCACTAACCTCTTCAAGAAGATCAGAAGTTTTTCCCATAGGTACTTGATGATTTAAATTAAACAAATGTGTAATCAATGATCTTCTTAGGTTCATACAAAGATTAAATATATCGCGTGCAGTAATATTTTTTTCAGTCAAATATGCAATAAACTTCTGCATAATAGGACAATCCCCAAGCTCTTTTGTACCTTCAACTACACCTACAAAATATTCAACAACAGGAATACCATAAGTAGATTTAAAATATCCAAGTTCAATATCTAGTTCTTCTAACATTTGATGTGATGACTCTCTTCTAATCCACGCTAATACAATCTCTTCTCTTGTTTCAAATAACAAAGCAGAAAAAGCTCTTAGATTGGGTACATGTACATTATTTGTTGGTAGAGGACATTGAAGGTGTTCTATATTTTTATCTATTGTTTCCATAAATATTACTTTTTGTTAATATATGATATATCGTCCCAATTAATAAAAACTTGTAAGTGTCTTATACAAGAGCAGTTACAATACTGCTCTTGTATCTCTTAATCAAAAGTAGGTTTTGGTGTTGTATCAGACTCTTCTGGTAATTGAGGATAAGAGATTGCTGGTTTTCTTCCCTTTAATGCTTTTAAGAAAATTTTCATTTCTTCGGCTTCAGAATCTGTAATCTTGATACCAAGCTGAATACTTCCCATCTCTTTGATTGCATCAGTAAGTGACCATACTGCACCATTGTGAAAGTATGGACCAGTTTCTGTTATATTTCTAAGTGTTGGTGTTTTTACCATTCCTTTGTCATCACCTTTAAAGTCACCAACTTCAGAAAACTTATACTTTGCCGCAAGCCCAAATGGTTGCATAGTTCCACCTAAAGCGATACCATTATGGCAACTTGCACATCCTTTATCAATAAAAATGTTTAAACCTTTTTTTTCAGTATCATTCAATGCATTTATATCTCCATTTAAAAAGTCATCAAATTTTGAAGGTGTTACAAGTGTTTTTTCAAAAGTTGCAATCGTATCAGCAATCTTTGGAAATGTAATATTGACATCACTACCATAAGCAGTTTTAAATTCACTCACATACTCAGGGATTGAAACAATTCTTTCTTTTACAAGATTTGCTGGAGCTGCCATCTCTGGTGGTGCTTGCATAGGACCTTGGGCTTGATCTGCTAAATGTGGGCTTCTGCCATCCCAAAATTGTGCTGAAAAGAATACTGAATTATAGACTGTTGGTGAGTTTAAGTGGTGAGGATTTGCAGTCCATTTATGTCCAATTGCAGCAGGGATACCATCATCTCCACCCATTGCTAAATTATGACATGTATTACAACTAATGAGTCCACTTCGTGATAGTCTTGGATCAAAAAAGAGTTTTTTTCCAAGCTCTACTTTTGCATCTGTAATAGGGTCTTTAGGATCATCAATCAACTTCATAAGTGCTACTTTGTCTGCTGGAATCGCCTGCATACCATTATCTTTAGCCTTTTTGACTAAATCTGTGGAAGCAAAACTTGAACTACATGCTAAAACAAATGTTAATGGGATAATTTTACTCTTATACATTTATATATCCTTTGATAAATTTTATT
>JADGDK010000096.1:0-250 GCA_016744895.1 Campylobacterales bacterium
CCAATTGCTCTACTGCAGAAGCTGCAGCAGTAATTTTTTCTTTTAATGAAGACTCATGTTTACTTTGTGTTTGCAGTAATGTTTGGATCTTTCCATCTAAATTTAGTTTTTGAGATTCTAAATCCGCACTAGCTTTTTTCATCTCTAATGTAACTTTAATTGCTTCATCACGCTCAGCCGTCAATTTTGTTATCTCGATATCTCTATCTGCTGTTAATTGTTGCGCAGCTAAAAGTGCAGAAGCTGAAGC
>JADGDK010000096.1:260-9600 GCA_016744895.1 Campylobacterales bacterium
TTCTATTTTTTCATTTAAAGTTAATTTTTCAGATTTGAGGTTTGCTATAATTTTTTCCATTTCTAAGTTAGCATTTATAGTAGCGTCTCTTTCTGATATAAGTTTTACTATTTTTATATCATTCTTAGGGGCTATAGTTGTCTGTTGGGCAGTATTAACCTTTGATGCAACTATGATATCTTTATCATTTTTTAAATATTGAGTCTTTGGATTTATTGCTCCTTCATCAATTAATGTTTTATTTAACCTTATCGTTTCATCGGTTAACTCTTTTTGATTGGGACCTTCACTACATCCAACCCCAATTAATAACACTGATAAAGCCACCATAGATTGTTTTATATACTGCATTTTTTACCTCCAAGAATTATTTGATTTAATTATATCATAAAGACTTAAATCTAAATATATTAATTATAAAATGTAATATATAAGGCTATTGTTGATGGATTTTATTTTATGAATAGAGATGACCTGCAAGGTATCCACTAGAAAATGACCATTGAAGATTGTATCCACCACATGGTCCATCTAAGTCCATGACCTCTCCACAAAAATAGAGTCCTTGTATCAATTTACTTTGCATTGTATCTGGAGATATTTCTTTGAGTGATACACCCCCTCTAGTAATCATAGCCATTTTAAATCCATCGTGACCTATTACAGTTAACGGTGTCCAAGCTAACATATTGATAAGTTGATCTCTATTTTGTCCTGCAATCTTGTTAAGTTTTTTATCTGGAGTGATATCACATCTGTTACAAAGTTGATTTGCAACGGATGTTGGTAATAACAAAGAGATAGCTTCTAAAATCGAGAGTTGTGAATGATTTTTTAGGTGTACTCTTATTTGTTCTTCATTCATGCCTTTTGTTAAATTTATTAATAAGGGTACTTCACCATATATATCAAGTAAAGGTGTAATTTCTCTCGCAAAATCAAGAACAACAGGTCCTCTAATACCCTCTTTGGTAAAGATGAGATCACCACAAGCTCGTAGTTTTTTTGCTTTTTTTAAATCAATACGAAGTGTTGCTTTGGAAATTGTATCAGCTCTGCAGTGTGCTCCCCATTTTTCTTTTGTGATGAGTGGCATCATTGCGGGATGTAGATTGGTAATCTTGTGACCAACATCAGACGAGAGATTATATCCATCACCTTCAGCTCCAAGTATAGGGTATCCTAACCCTCCGGTAGCAATAACTATATGTTCTGAATAGTAGGTTGTATCTTGAGTTCTTAGACCTTTGATTTTATGCTCGTTAATTATAAGACTTTGAGCACGTTGATTACATTTAATGTCTACTTCTAATTGCTGCATCTCTTTTTCAAGTGCTTGAATAATAGTATTTGAGTTATGTGTGATAGGAAATACCCGAACTCCATCAGGTGCATGACTTTGAACTCCAATTTCTTTAAAAAAGTCTCTAAGGTGTTGATTGTCAAATGCCGAAAGTGATGGCATCATAAATCGACCATTTCTACCAAATTTTTCCATAAAATCTTCATTAGATAGCGTATTTGTAAGATTACATTTCCCACCACCTGTGGCTTTGAGTTTTGATCCAACTTTAGGTAATTTTTCAAGTAAAAGTACTTTTTTCCCTTGCCTAGCGGCGGTAATGGCACTCATCATTCCAGCAGCTCCAGAGCCAATGACAATAAGATTGTAGTTTATTATATTATTCATAAGGTAAATTCTACAATTAATTCGCTTTTATCAATCAAATTTTAATACAATATATAAATTTTTTTGGAGGCAAATCATGCAAAATCTTAGACAGAAAATCGTAAGTGTTTTAACACTACTTGGTGTTATATTCTTTTTTTTCAGATGTAGTGGGGATACGACAGAACAAGTTGAACATAAAGAAATCGACTATAAGAGTGTTGAATCTGCTCACGATAATGTTGAGGCTGTAGTTCATAAAGAAAATCCTAAAACGCTTTTTATTAAAGATGCTGCATTTATTGCAAATGAAAAAGCAGAAGCAGAGAAAAAAGCGGAGTTGAGAGCTCAAGCCCAGCGTCTAGAGATAGAAAAACTTGAAGCAAGACGCTTAGCACAAGAGACTAAAATAAAGAAAGAAGTACAAGAAAAAGTAGCGCAAGAAAAAGCGGTAGCAGATCAAATTGCAAAAGAAAAGGCTGAAAAGCTACAAGTTAAAGAAGATAAAGTTGCAATAAAAGAAGCAAAAGCTTTAATTGCTCAAGAGTCTTTAAAAATGGAAGATCGTGAAGTTGCAATGGTGTTAGCCAAAGACTTAATTGCAAAAGAGAGTTTACGCCTTGATGAAGATGAAAAAGCGTTAGTATTGGCTAAGAATTTAATTGCTCAAGAGTCTTTAAAACTTGATGAGAGAGAGAAGGAAATAGAAGATGCAAAAACTTTAGTTCTAAAAGAGAGTAATCGGCAAGACGAAATGGATAAAGAGTTAAAATCTTCACAGATGAAACTTAAACAAGAGTATGATCATATGCAAGTAGAGTTTCAAAAAAATGCACAAGAAGCAGAAGCCAAAGTTACAAAGTTTAAAGCAGCCGCTGCCGCAGCTGCACTTTTAGCAACTGAACGGGCTGCTGCTAAATCTAAAGCAGATGAAGAACTTGCTGCTTCTCTTGCAAAACTTGATCTTGAGAAAAAAGCAATAGAAACAGAAAAAATTATGTTACAAGAAGCAAAAGTTATATTTGCACAAGAGCAAAATGCTAGCCAAATTGCAATGACTGAATTTAAAGATCAGAAGTTAGCATTTGAGAAAAAGGTAAAACAAGCTGAAGAAAAAGCACTTTTAGAAAAACGACAAGCTGAAATGAAAGCAGGCATTATAGATGTAGAACAGATGAATAAAGATAGTGAAGCTATAAAAAAATCTGAGCAAGAAAAAGTAGCGTTACAAGAAGCAAAAATTGTATTTGCACAAGAACAAAATGCTACAAGAATGTTAAAAGTACAAATTGAGCAAGATCAAGTAGCAGTGGAGGAAGCTCAAAAAGAGCTTGAAGGTACAAAAATAAAAATAAAATCAACTCAAATGGAATTAGAAAAACAAAAAGCAGAATTTGAAGAAATAAAAATTATTTTTGCACAAGAACAAAATGCTACACAAATGTTAAAAATGCAAGTTGAGCAAGATCAAGTAGCATTGGAAGAAACTCAAAAAGATGTTGAAGCAATAAAAGTGCAAATACAGTCAGATAAAGTAACACTAGAAAAAGAAAAAGCAGAATTTGTTCAAAATGCTAAAGTAGCTTCTGCTGAATCTGAAAAAGTAAAAACTGCAGCAGCGGCAGCTGCATTATTAGCAACTCAACAGACTGAAGCAAAAGTACAAGCTATTGCAGAAGAAAAGAGTGCACTTGAATTAGCAAGAAAGTCTCTTGAAACTCAAAAAATCGAATTTGAAAAACAAAAAGAAGCTCAAAAATTATTACAAGCAAAAGCTGAAGCAAGAAAAAAAGCAGAGACTAAACTTCATAATGTTTTAGCTTTAAGCCGTGTAGAATTTAAATATAATAGTATTGAATTAACACCAAAGAGTGAAAAACTATTAAATAAAGTAGCAGCGGTAATTAAAGAACAGTCAAGTTATAAATATTCAATTTCAGGACATACTGATGCACATGGAAAAGAGAGTTATAATTTAAAACTTAGTGATGAACGTGCTCAAAAAGTAAGAACTTATTTGATAAGTCAAGGTATCGATGAAGAAATTTTAACAGCACAAGGATTTGGTGCTTCTCAGCCAATTGCTGATAACGGTACAAATGAAGGAAGAATTCAAAATCGTCGTGTTGAGATTAAAATTACTGAGTAAAATAAAGAGAGCTAAAAAGCTCTCTTTATTTTACAATTTATTTTGATAAAAGTTTAATATTGTCTAAATTTCCACCAGTAGCAACAAATGTATCTACAGATAAAATTCTATTATTTGGTTCAAAGTATTGTAATGCCGCCTCTAAATCAACTTTAAAATTTTCTTCTAAATATGGATCAGAGAATTCATATCCGCGAACAAGTTCTACAGGGGATGAAAACGTTAAAAATATATTACCATTTTCATATACTTCTCTCGTAGGCTCAATTCCTTCATGATTATAAAAAGAGTCCCAAGCGATAGTTCGTACACCTTGTTCTGTAGTTACTTCAGCACCTAAAGTATAATGTTGCATAACAAGACCATCACCCACAATATCAACAGATAAAATTTTCTGTTTAGTGTTATTTAAAGGCAGTTGATATTCTGATCTATTTTCCCAAATGTCATTGCCTAAAGATATCCATTCATTTTGTAATTTAATAAATGCTTTACTCTGGTTTTTGTATCCTGGTGTTTTCCGCTGAGGATCATATTGACCCAGTACTGTAACCCAGTTAGCAGAGATACCATTTTCTGCATCTTCATAGATAGTTTCATTTGCATTAGCAGGTTCAACAGGCTTGGCTGGTTCAACCGGTTTATTTGGTTCAACAGCTACTGCTTCATTCTCACCTATGATATCGATTTGAATACTGCGTGAAGAAATAAAGTTTTGCGTATCTTGCCATTGTTCATTAACTGGTTCTATGGAAATATTTAAATTTTTTACATTGTCTATATCTGTGATAGACATGATTGGTCCTGAATTACTTGATAGTTTAATTCTAAATAAGTTATTTGCCTCTTGAATTGCTTGATAATCAAAAGTATCTACATATTTCCAAGTCCAATCAGTGGTGCTTGTTGATTTAAATAAAACACCATCTTCAATCATATAATCTGCACCTATAGTAGCACTATCAGCTTCTCCATAAGACCAACCAGTTGCGGCATTGTAGTCTGTATCGATATAAATTTGAAAGTGTTTAACTTTTTCTGATATTCCTTGTTCAAATACAATCTCAAAAGATAGTTTATGATCATCTTCGTCTGATCTATTATATGTAGATGAAATTGAAACAGATTTATGCCATTGGTCACTGTTCTCAACTATATTAGATATAGTTCTATTGCTAATATCATGTGGTTGAGTAGTATTTGTTTTTTCAATATTTTGTGAGATGCTTTCTCCTCCTCCACATCCTGTAAAAAGCAATGATGATAGTAGTATAGATCCAGTAAAAAGTTTGAGAGAAGTATTTTTCATTTAGTAAATCCTGTTAGTTATTTGATGTTTTAAGATTAGTAAATAAAAATAATAAAATCAATAAAACTTTAATAAAGAAACTAAAAAAGTAAACTATTTTTTAGTTCATGATACGGTTAGTAACAAATTTGTAGATAAATGAAGGAGTAGTGACTTCAAAGGTTGCTTTATATTTTATCTATGCTTAAGGCCATGGATTCAACTTCATTGCTGTAATATTTATGGATTGTGTAGTAGATCAAAATTTTGAAGAAAATTTAAAAAAGATGAAGATGGGGAAATAATAAAAGATTTCCCCTCTTTTAATTATTCAAAATCAGTTCGAAGCATTGCACCGTTACTTGCATTTGTAACAAGTTGTCTATACTGTTTTAACCATGAACCTTGAACTTCTTTAACAATTGGTTTAAAGTTTGCACGTCTTGCTTCAATCTCTTCATCGCTAAGCCGTACACTGAGTTGGTAGTTATCCACATCGATATCGATAATATCTCCATCTTTTAAGAGTCCGATCACACCACCTTCAGCTGCTTCTGGAGAGACATGTCCAATACTTGCTCCTCTGGTAGCTCCTGAGAAACGTCCATCTGTGATAAGGGCTACCTTATCTCCTAGTCCCATTCCCATGATGAGTGAAGTAGGGGAAAGCATCTCTTGCATACCTGGTCCTCCACGAGGTCCTTCATAACGGATTACGACAACATCACCTGCTTTAACTTCTCCTCCAGTAATCCCCACTATCGCTTTTTGTTGAGAATCAAAACAGACTGCTTTACCTGTATAAACTCTCATGATAGGATCGATACCAGCAGTTTTTACTACCGCACCTTCTTGTGCTAAGTTACCAAATAAAATTGCTAAACCACCCACTTTTGAGTAAGGGTTGTCAATAGTATGGATAATATTGGTATCTTTGATCTCTGCCGTTGCGATTCGCTCACCAATGGTATTGCCTTCAACTGTTGGATTATCAAGTGCAAGGACGTTGTTGCCTCTTTTTGCAATCTCTGACATAACAGCACTTACACCACCTGCGTTGTGAACATCTTCCATGTGAACTGTAGTAAGAGATGGAGATATCTTTGCGATATGTGAAACACGTTTGCTCATTTCATTGATATCTGCAAGATTAAAATCTACTCCTGCTTCTCTTGCGATTGCTAACATGTGAAGTACGGTGTTTGAACTTCCACCCATCGCCATGTCTACAGCAAATGCGTTGTTGACTGCATTTTCATTTAAAATATTTCGCATTTTTAGTCTTTCACTCTCTGCTTCATCTTTTGCGATTTCACAGATACGACGTGCCGCAACTCTTAAAAGTGCTTCTCTTTCAGGAGTACGTGCAAGGATCGTACCATTTCCATCAAGTGCAATTCCCATAGCTTCCATAAGAGTATTCATACTATTTGCCGTAAACATCCCTGAACATGAACCACCACTTGGACATGCTGCACATTCGATCTCTATAAGTTTTTCTTCAGTAATTTGACCCGCTTCATATTCACCAACTGCTTCAAATGCAGTTGCTAAATCTACAGGTGTGCCATCTTCTAGTTTACCTGCTTTCATTGGACCACCACTGACAAATACTGTAGGTACATTTACACGAAGTGCACCCATAATCATACCTGGAGTAATTTTGTCACAGTTTGGGATACAGATCATCGCATCTAATTTATGTGCATTCATAACTGTTTCAATAGAGTTTGCAATAATTTCACGACTTGGAAGAGAGTAGAGCATCCCATCATGTCCCATTGCGATTCCATCATCTACACCGATAGTGTTAAATTCAAACGGTACACAACCATTTTTACGAATCTCATCTTTGATAATTGCGCCATATTCATTTAAAAAAAAGTGCCCTGGAATTACTTCGTTAAAAGAGTTTGCCACTCCGATAAATGGTTTGTCAAAATCCTCGTCTTGTAACCCTGTCGCCCGAAATAGACTTCGATGTGGTGCCCTGTTATAGCCCTTTTTTACTTCATCACTTCTCATGATAATCCCCTAAATTTTTTGGGCATTATAGCGAAGAGTTGTAAAAATGGGGGTTAAATTAAATTATGATCTTTAAAACTATAAAATCCCTCTTTGGAAATAATCACATGATCTAATAACTCTATACCTATAATTTTAGAGACTTCTTTCAATCTGTTTGTAACCATTTTATCTTCTTGACTTGGTCTTAGTTGCCCACTTGGATGGTTATGAGCGATAATGATGGATGCGGCTCTGTCACTTATAGCATCAGCAAAGACTTCTCTAGGATGCACAAGACTTTGATTGAGTGTTCCAATGAAGATGACTCTTTTTTCGATGATGTGTGAAGCTCCATCAAGTGTGATGGTTACGAAATATTCTTGTTTTTTGTTGGCAAACTCTTTGAGCTCTTCATGGATATCTTTGGCAAATCTTATGCGTCTGTTTTGTTTGATAAGATAGCGTTTGGAGAGTTCAATAGCTGAGAGGATTTGTGATGCTTTTGCAAGACCTAGCCCATGAATGTTTTGCAATTTCTCAAGGTTTAAAGTTTCAAAATCATTTTGAAATATTTTGATGATTTCGCGTGATAGTTTGAAAACATCTTTATCTTTTGTTCCTGTTCCAAGTAAAATTGCCATTAGCTCATGATCTTTGAGTGCTTTAGCCCCTTTTAAAGCCAATTTTTCTCTGGGTTTGTCATCTTTGTGTAGTTTTTGTATTTGTATCATGTTAACTATATCGACAGAAATCTTGATATCATGTTACAAAGGATTCTTATGCATAAAAAACTTGAAGCAGTATGTAGTCAATTGATAGAAGAGAATGATTTAATTATCAGTGATGCAGTTGCTAATGAATTGTCAGGATGTGATTTAACATTGCAAATCTGTGAAGAGGCTGAGTGTGAGATCAAAATTTACTCAAAAAAACGTATACCAATTTCAGATATTATCCCTATTTTAGGCGACTTTGGCTTTACCACTATTAGTGAAATTACATATGAAGCAATGCTAGATAAGAGAGTGGTTTTTGTCACAAAATTGATGCTTATGAGTGATATAGATGGTTTTCTTGTTAAAAATAGAAAGAACATTAAAGATGTTCTTTTAAGTGTTTTAAATGGAGAAATTGACAGAGGTAAGCTTTTGGGGCTCGTTTATGTTGAAAACTTTAGTGCACGTGAAATATTGCTTTCTCGCGCATTTGGAAATTATGCGCAACAAATCATTCCAGATTTTAATAAAAGCTCTTTAGAAGCGTGTATTATGAGATATCATGGAATTTTTGCATTATTTTTAAATTTTGTGCTTACTAAATTTGATAAAAATATAGTTGATAGAGTAGAAAAATTAGCTTTGATAGAAGATCAAACTGCAGATGCTTTTAAAAAGATTGAGAGTATCAATGATGATAGAGTTTTAAAAGTAGTTTATGAAATATTACATGCACTTGTTAGAACTAATTATTTTGTCAATAGTAATACACTTGCTTTGAAATTTGATGTCAGTGGATTATCCCATATTTTAAAAGGGGTTCAGCCTCATTTTGAAACTTTTGTATATGCACATGATATGAGAGGAACACACTTAAGAGTTTCTAAAGTATGCCGTGGTGGTATTAGATGGAGTAATAGAACAGAAGATTTTAGAACGGAAGTAAGATCTCTTATGACGACACAAGAGGCAAAGAACTCTATTATTGTACCAAAAGGTGCAAAAGGAGGATTTGTTATCAAACCTCAAGATATAAGCAAAGAAGAGTTTGCTGTCTATTATACGAGATTTATTAATGCACTTTTAGATGTAGTTGACAATCAAAAAAATGGTGAGATTATAAGAGATCCTAATGCGGTTATTTATGATGGAGATGATCCCTATTTTGTTGTGGCTGCGGATCGTGGAACATCAAGTATGAGTGACAGGGCAAATGAGATTGCAATGCATCGGGGGTTTTGGTTACACGATGCATTTGCCAGTGGTTCAAGCAATGGATATCATCATAAAAAATTAGGCGTTACTGCAAAAGGTGCTTTAAAAGCATCTCAAAGATTTTTTATTGAAGAGGGTGTGGATTTTTATAAAGAGTCTATTTCCATTATGGGTGTAGGTTCTATGAGTGGGGATGTATTTGGAAATGGATTAATTGAGAGTGAACAGTTTAAACTTATTGGTGCAATAAGCTCAGATGAAATTTTTATAGATCCAAATCCTGATGTAAAAATAGC
>JADGDK010000097.1 GCA_016744895.1 Campylobacterales bacterium
TTTAGTGACATTATGTCAAAATATACTAAGTGACTAGGATATAAGAGGTGGGTTTACACAGTTTATTTTACACTCTCGTTTTTAGGGAATCTTCCTTAAAAACTAAATGAAAGTTTTAACTACAGCCACATCCACCATCATCACAATGTTCAGCTCCACCACCAACTTGTCCACTAAGAACTTCATCAGCTGTTGCTTCTCTAACATCTACAATAGTTACTGAAAACATTAAGTTTTTACCTGCCAAAGGATGATTATAATCAATTGTTACAGTCTCATCATTAAACTCTTTAACAGTAACAGTAACAGTTTCACCATTTTCACCTTGACCATAAAGCTGCATACCTTCAGCTAATTCTATTCCTGCAAATTGCTCTTTTGGCACTGCATCTACAGCTTCAGGATTCATCTCACCATACGCATCAGCTGCATCAACTTTAATATCTGCACTTTCACCTTTTTCAAGGTTTACTAATTCACTCTCAAGCCCAGGGATCACATGTCCTTTTCCTGTAATAAATTCTAAAGGAGCTTGTCCCTTATTTGAATCTATGATATCACTTTCACCTGCTTCTACTAAATCATATTCTATTGATACTACACTATTGTTAGCTATTGCCATTATATATTTCCTTAATTATTGTTTTGAACCCTTATTCTATCTAAAGAAACTTAGTTGAGATATTTTTTTGCAATCCCAGCTTCTGATGAATTTGGATACGATGAGAGAAGTGCATTAAGAAACTTCTCTTTATTCTCATGGTCATTTAATTTTTTAAATGATATGCCAGTATGAAGTAATAACGTTGCCATATAAGAAGCTTTATCATAATGCCCTACACTTTTTTTATAGTAAACAATGGCATCAGAATAACGCTTTTTATAATAAGATATTTCACCTAAATAGAAATTTGTTGTTGCAGGTTTATAACTTTTCTCAGCTAAAGCTACAAATATAGGAAAAGATTTCGTATAATATTTCTTTCTATAAAGAGCGACTGCCTTTTTTAATTTCTGAGCATTACTTAGTTTGGATACTTTTTTACTGGAGTTAGTTAATTTTTTTTTTACACTTTGAGTTGATAACTCATCATGTGTTACATAGTTTCCATTGATTTTATCAATCATGGTACTTAATTTTTTAAGTACTTCATTGATTTTTTCATAATTTTCACTCTGTACACGTTTAAGTTCACTTAGATCATTTTTTATCTTTTCAATCTCTTCATTACCTACTTGTGAAGATTGATCGTTTAACTCATTTATTCTCTGACCTGTTTTTCCAAGCTTTGAACCCATTGATTCAACAACACTCCGCATGCCTTCAATTTGCTCTGTGAGATCTAATATCTTTTGATCTTGATATCGAATCTGTTTTTTATTTTCAAAAATAATTTTTTCACTCTCACTTAAACCATAAGGGTTATCACTGTCTAAATTTCCAGCTCCAAATGCAGAGGTTTCTGCACCATTAAGAGAGAGTGCTAATAGAGTTAATACTATAAATTTTTTTATCATTTTTAAATGGCCCTATGGAAAGAGTTTAAAATCAACTCTTCTATTTTGCTGCCAGCAACCAACATTATGTTCACTACAAAGTGGTGTACTTTCACCATAACTTGTTAAAGACATACGGCTTTCCTCAACCCCCGAACGCGCTAATGAATCTTTTACACTTTTAGCACGCTTAAGCCCTAAAGCATAATTGTACTCATCAGTACCCCACTCATCACAATTACCCTCAATTTTTATAGAGAGATCATTTGCCAGATCTCCATTAAAGATACTTGAATTTTGTGCAACTTTACTCATTTCACTATCAGAAAGTCTATAACTATCTGTTGCAAAATAAACAGTTTGTACTTCATTTTGCACTGCACCAATACGTTCATCTTGTGAACCAAATGATGTATCACTTGCCATGTTTTCCATTTGGTTAATTTGATCATCATTTGTTACTGCTGTACTTGGTTCATTATACCCAGAATCAACTACCGGTGCTGATGTCTCAATCTCAGGTATTTTTTGTGAACAACCTGAAAACAACACTATTGTTAAGGCGAATGATATTAAAGTAACATTTTTCATTGCGCTCCCCTTTATTTAAGTTTTAAAAATTCTAACATTATTTACTTTAACATCTTAAAGTAAATAATATTACCAGTCAATTGATTGAATCTTCCCAGCATTAAGTGGGAATAAAAAGCTTTTATTTGCATTCATTCTTAATACACCTAATGCACTTTTATTACCTATATATTTGATAAATATTACAGTCTCACCATCATCTGCAAACCTTGGAAACATATTCTTTCCACTTGTTGTGAGTTTGCGTATAAAATCAGTCTGCGTAGAAATTAAATAGAGGTTAAAAGTGTTTTTACCAAATGAATTCTTTCCCTCTCGACTAGAATAGACAATATACTTACCATGTGAAGAACAAGAACTATTATTTTTTCCATGATAGATCATCTGTTCTACATTACCACCATTAATACGTTTTTGAAACACATTAGGGTATCCAAGCCTTTCTGATATAAATACTATATTTTGATCATTGTCAACAAAACCACCACCAACATCAATGCCACTATAATTTGTTAATCGCTTTTTACTTCCATTTTTAGTATTAAAAAGATAGATATCAGGTTGATCATTTGGTGCCATTGTAACAAGTAACTTTGACCCATCTTTACTAACATCTGAACAAACAATCATACCACTACTTGAAGCAATTTTTGTTTTCTTTCCACTAAAAATATTTACAAGATGTAAAGTAGGTTGAAAACCATTATATGAAGTATAATAAAATGAATCTTGTTTTTGATTTGCCCACTTTGGAAAAACATTTAAACCACCACTAATAATTGTTTTTTTAAATGTCAATGTATAATCAGCAACAAGTATTTCACTAGCTCCTGGCTTTGTATATCTCGCAAAAATAACATAATTTTTCATCCATGCAATAGAAGGTGCTCCAAAATAATCATTTACGTCAATTGCAATATTATGTGCTAAAAATGGATATCTTTTTGGTTTAGATATTGAATAAAATTTTTCATATAACACATCACCATTCTTTGCATTTACAAGCTTAGAACTTGCCATTAATTTTCCAGATGAATGTTGCTCTAGTTTACATTTAACGATCAATTCAACACCACTTTTACCTAAGCTTGCAGTACCTTCATTACTAATATAGTCCAATTTAACATAACTGTCATCTACATTAAAATGTGCACTAACTTTCAAATCACCGATAAGGAGCTTCAAAAGTTTTCTTTTTGTATTCTCATCAATTGCTTGACTTCCAGCATCTGCTACTACAAGTCGTGGATGTTTCTCTAAGTTTTTTACTATTTGAATAGTAGAATCAAATGCAAATATATTTATTGCAAAAATACACAAAAGCACTATTTTTTTCATTTATAACCCTTTTTCTTTATCTGTAAATTCAAACTCGGCTTCGATAAATGAACCTTGTTTGTATGAAGGAAATCTTTCATACTCTAAATTATCAAGAAATACCTTAAGCTTTGTGTCAAATAGAGGATTATAAGAAGATTGAAGATCACTATAAGTAAGTCTTCCTTGATTGTCAATTCTAATAGTCACTGTTGCAGACAGACCATCTTGCGTAGACACTGTTCTTTGCCATTTTGACATAATTTTATTAGATACAAAACTCCAAAACTCATGTTTTTCACCACTTTTTTTCTGTGAAGTTGCTGTTGAAATTTGCATCTGTTCAACAACTCTTTTTGCTTCTTGAGCTTGTTTTATTTTGCGCTGTTTCTCTTTTTCACGTTTCGCTTCTGCCTTTTTCTTGGCTTTTTCAGCTTTTTGCTTTTTTAATCTACTTGCCTTTGCTGCTGCTTGTTTCTGTTTCTCTTCCATTGCTTTTTTATAATCATCAACTCTTAATGTAGAAAAAAGATCTTTAGCAGTTTTTGCCTCTTTATCTCGACTCTCTTTTTCAACTACCAATTCAGGTGGCGAAACGATTGGTTGTGGCTTGGCCTTAGGTTTCGGTGGTTCAGGAATAGGTTCTGGATCTGGTGGTAAAATAATTGGTTTTATTACAGGTTTGGTAATAGGTTCGATTTTTAACTTTTCTATAGGTTTTGGCTTATCTTTAATTAAAGAATCAATATTCACAACAATTGCATCTTCAACATTAAATCCATAATCTTTTTTAAATTTAGCCTCTTCTTTTATAAATGAAATAACTGCAAGTATTAAAAAAAGGTAAATAAATATTGCAACAAAAGAAGCAATGATTTTATAAAGATTTTTTTCAGCCATTTGTTATGAGTGATACTTTCGAAAAACCTGAATCTTTAACAACTTTTAGTATAAACATCACATCATCATATTTCAAACTTTTATCTGCTTTGATATAGACAACCGTCTCTTTAGGATATTTATTTGATCCTAAAACAAAATCATCTGCAAAAGTTTTAAAGTCAAACTTTTTATCTTTGATATAAATCACTCTCTGTTCATTTATACGAATCGCTAAATCAGGAACTTTATGTGTTGCTTTTACAGTTGAACCTTGTGGTAAAGAGATATCATCTTGATACTCCATAATAGGAGCAGTTACCATCAATATTGCCATCAATACCAGCATAATATCAACCATAGGGGTGATATTCAGATCTGGGTTATCATCCCAATTAAAGTTCATACTTTTTACTACTTGTATCTTGTTGTGGTGTTGATGATTTTAATAACTCAATTTCTCTTTGTATAATGCTTAAGAGATCATACGCTTTTCTCTTTAACAGTACATGAGCTGTATATGCAGGAATTGCAACAAAAATTCCAGCAGCAGTTACAACAAGTGCTTCACTTATTGCAGGCGCAATAATAGTTAAAGATGCAGATTTAGCATTGCCTAACTCTGCAAATGTTTTTAAAATTGAAACAATAGTACCAAATAAACCAATAAATGGTGCGGTTGAAGCAACTACAGAGAGAAAAGATAAGTGTGAAGTAGCTTTTTTCTCAGCTACACTTTTACAAATATCTAATGAAGTTTTAAGCTCTTCATTTTGTAAACATTTACTTAAAATAGAACTTCTTTTTATCTTTGGTACACCACGTAGTAGTGATTCGAGAGATGACTTTTCACTCTTTTCCCAACTATTTAGAGTAAGATATCTTGAAACCCAAATCCAAATAGTAGAGATAAAATAGAGTGAAAGCCATACAAAGACTAAAATCGCAATAATACCGCCTTCAGCGATATAGGAGAAAAATATGTCCATGGGACTCCCTTACAGGTTACCTTTTGCAGCACTTTCAAGTTTTGCAGTTGCTGTAGCAATTGCCACATCTGAATCACTCATACTGTTAACTAACTCTTTTGCTTTTTCTAATGCTTCTGCGATATCAGAACCACTACCTGAAATTGCTACTGCACCTTCAGCTAAAATTGTAACTTTACCTTCATCAACTTTTACATGACCCCAGTCAATAGCGACCAATTCTGTTGATTTATCTTCTTTTTCAATTTCAATAACACCGCTATTTAAAAGTGTTACCAAGGAAGCATGATCAGGTAATACACCAAATTCACCTTCACTTCCTGGAAGCGTAACGCTTGCAATGTCACCAGAATATATCATACCATTTGGTGTGATAATTTCACATTTCATAGTTGCCATCTATTTTCCTTCATAATCGACAAGGAAAGCTTACGCTTTACTTGCCATTTTCTCCGCTTTTTCTAAAGCTTCATTCATATCACCAACCATATAGAATGCATTCTCTGGTAAATGATCATAATCACCTGCTAAAATACCTTTAAAGCCAGCTAATGTATCTTCAAGAGTTACATATTTACCTGGACTTCCTGTAAAGATTTCAGCAACGAAGAATGGTTGAGATAGATATTTTTCAATCTTTCTTGCTCTCTCAACAACTTGTTTATCTTCTTCACTAAGCTCATCCATACCAAGAATCGCAATAATATCTTGAAGATCTTTATATTTCTGAAGTACTGCTTGTACCCCTCTTGCAATGCTATAATGCTCTTCACCAATAATTTGAGGATCTAACATTCTTGAAGTTGAATCCAATGGATCAACCGCAGGATAGATACCTTTTTCAGCAATACTTCTATTAAGTACTGTAGTCGCATCAAGGTGTGCAAAAACTGCTGCTGGAGCAGGATCAGTTAAATCATCTGCAGGTACATATACCGCTTGAACAGAAGTAATTGAACCTTTTTTAGTAGATGTAATTCTCTCTTGTAACATACCCATTTCGCCAGCAAGTGTAGGTTGGTAACCAACTGCTGAAGGAATACGACCAAGAAGTGCAGACATCTCTGAACCTGATTGAGAAAATCTAAAGATATTATCAATAAACATCAATACATCAAGACCCATCTCATCTCTAAAATACTCAGCCATTGTAAGACCAGTAAGTGCGATTCTATTTCTTGCTCCTGGAGGCTCACTCATCTGACCATAGCACAGTGCAACTTTATCCAATACGTTAGACTCTTTCATCTCTTCGTAAAGATCATTACCCTCTCTTGTTCTCTCACCAACACCAGCAAATACTGAGTAACCACTGTGTTTAAATGCAACATTATGAATAAGCTCCATAATAATTACTGTTTTACCAACACCAGCACCACCAAATAGTCCAACTTTTCCACCTTTAGCGTATGGCGCTAAAAGATCAACTACTTTAATTCCTGTTTCAAAAACTTCACTTTTTGTGCTTTGATCTTCAAATGGAGGTGGATCTCTATGAATTGACCAAGTTTGCTTCGCTTCAATTGGAGCACCTTCATCAATTGGGTCACCGATAACATTTAAAATTCTTCCAAGAACTTCTTCACCTACTGGAACTTTGATTGGAGAACCTAATGCAATTGCTTCTAATCCTCTTTTTAAACCTTCACTCATATCCATTGCAATCGTTCTTACACGACTATCACCAACATGTGCTGCAACTTCAAGGATTAGCTTTTGGCTAGCACCCTCAACTTCATAGTTTACTTCAATCGCCTCATTGATTTGTGGAAGATAACCATCAAAATCCACATCAACAACAGGTCCGATGACTTGTGAAATAACACCTTTCATATAATCTGCTCCTTATTTTCTATTTTTATTTTTTATTTTAATGATTCCATACCACTGATGATTTCAATCAATTCAGTCGTAATAGCTTCTTGTCTTGCTTTGTTGTATTGTACAGTTAACTTGTCTACACGCTCTTTTGCATTATTGGTTGCGTTATCCATAGCCTGCATTCTTGCACTATGCTCAGCTGCAAGTGAATCAATCAATGAATAATACATATTGTATTCGAAATATTTTCTAACTAATGCATCCAATACTTTCTCATCTTCCTCACCCTCGATTTCCATCATAGAATCAGCCGCTTCTGAAGCATCGATTTTAATAGTATCAACAGGGATAAGTCCAACTTGCTTGACTTCTTGAGTGATCATATTTACATATCCATTATGAACTAAAATCACTTTTTCACTCTCACCATTTACAAAATCATCAACGGCTTTTTTAATTACATCTTGAGCTTTTTCATATGTTGGAGCTGAACTCACACCAATATCTTTTTCAAGAAGATCAATTCCTTGAAATCTAAAGAAATCAATTCCTTTTCGGCCAACAGCTCTTAATCTAACTTTGGTACTAGTACCTTCATACTCAGCCATAATAGACTTAACTCTTTTGATCGTCTGAATATTAAAACCACCACAAAGACCCTTATCTGCTGTAACAAAGACAATATCTACAACAGAAGGGCTGTTGTTTTCTTCAAAAAAACGACTTGTTGATCCACCAACTTTAAATTTATTGATTTTTTCAGATATTTCTGAAAGCATCTCATTTAATTTTATAGCATATTGGCGACTCTTTTTTGCTGCCTCTTCTGCACGTTTTAACTTTGCAGTAGAAACAAGCTTCATAGCCTTTGTCGTCTTTTGTGTGTTTTTAACACTAGTGATATTTCTTTTTATATCTTTTAAATTTGCCATGTTTTAGACCTTATTTGACAATAAATGTCGCTTTATATTCACCCAATGCTGTTTTTAACAAATCGCCTGTCTCATCCGTAATCTTTTTATCACTTACAAGTGATTCAAAGATTTTTGGAAATTTAGCTTCGATAAATGGTGTTAAACCTTCTTCAAATTTCACAACATCTTCAGCTGGAATATCATCTAAAATTCCATTTGCACCTGCATAAATAATTGCAACTTGTTTTTCAACAGGTACTGGAGCATATGGTCCTTGTTTTAGAACTTCTACCATTCTCTGACCACGTTCAAGTTGATTTCTACTTGTCTCATCAAGATCTGATGCAAACTGAGCAAAGGCTTGAAGCTCACGAAATTGTGCAAGATCAAGTCTTAATGTACCTGCAACTTGTTTAGTCGCTTTAATTTGAGCAGCACCACCAACACGAGAGACTGAAAGACCAACATTAATTGCTGGACGAATTCCTGAGTTAAATAGATCAGTCTCAAGGAAAATTTGACCATCTGTAATAGAGATAACATTTGTAGGGATATATGCTGAAACATCACCTGCTTGTGTTTCAATGATAGGAAGGGCAGTCATAGACCCAGCACCTAATGCATCACTAAGTTTTGCAGCACGTTCTAGTAGTCTTGAGTGAAGATAGAAAACATCACCAGGGTATGCTTCACGACCTGGAGGACGACGAAGAATTAGTGACATCTCACGATATGCAACAGCATGTTTTGTAAGATCATCATATACGATTAGTGCATGTCTATTGCTATCTCTAAAAAACTCACCCATTGTTGCACCAGTATATGGAGCAAGAAATTGAAGCGCTGCAGAATCACTAGCACCAGCAGCAACAACAATAGTATAATCTAATGCGCCATGTTCTTCAAGCTTTTTAACAACTTGTGCAACTGTAGATTGCTTTTGACCAATCGCTACATAAATACACGTAACATCTTGACCTTTTTGATTGATAATAGCATCAATTGCAACTGTTGTTTTACCAGTTTGTCTATCACCAATGATAAGCTCTCTTTGTCCTCTACCAATTGGTACAAGTGCATCAATCGCTTTGATACCAGTTTGAAGTGGCTCATGAACTGATTTTCTAGCCATAATCCCAGGTGCTTTTTCTTCAACAAATTTATGATCACTTGCTTTAATTGCACCTTTACCATCAATTGGCTCACCAAGGGCATTAACAACACGACCTCTCATCTCATCACCAACTGGAACTTTAAGAAGACGACCAAGTCTTTTTACAGAACTTCCTTCAACTACACCCTCACCTTTTCCAAGAATAACAACACCAACAATTGACTCTTCAAGATTCAGAGCCATACCTCTTGAACCATTTTCAAATTCAACCATTTCACCAGCCATAACATTGTTAAGTCCGTAAACTCTAGCAATACCATCAGCATACTGAACTACTTTACCTGTCTCTTCAATATCTACATTTAACTCAAAGTTATCAATTCTCTCTTGGATAAGAGCACTAATCTCATCTGCTTTTACTTTTGCACCCACTTAATCTCCTTATTTTTATTTATTTTTTTATAATGAAT
>JADGDK010000098.1 GCA_016744895.1 Campylobacterales bacterium
GTCTTATGACGATATCAAGAAAAACATCGTCCAATCTAACAACTTACTTTCCTGTCATATCCGCGATAAGACGTACCACTGCCCAGTCATGACATGCAGTTGCAACTTCATATAATATCCTAGTCAGTGTGTAAAGTGGTCTTTTTTCATCATTTATAAATATTGCATATTCTGCACCATGTCGCTTCCATAACAGATCCAATATTTGTGCTTTTACACGACGATTTAAGCTCTCTTGCAGTGTATGGATCAAAGCTTCATCATTTTGATTTTCAAGTTCTTGTAATGCTTCAATACTCAAAGGAGGCATAATCTCACGTTCTTCTATAGAAGTACAAAAACCGTGACTTCCAGAATGCAATTCCATATCTTTAAAAGTAAAACCATGCAAATCATCGATACGCTCTACCGCGGCAGTTGTTAAAAGTTGGCTCAGTCTTCCTGTCGTAATCTCTACTGAATTACACATTTTTATCTGAAAATCATGAAGCAGTGAAAGTACCGCACTATTATCACTCTCTAAAAGCATATCTTCACGCACTAAAAATGTCACTAAAGGCTGACCTGTTTGATCCCAGTTTTGTGCTAAAAATTTTAAAGATCCACGAAACTGTGCAACAAGCAAGGTATTGTCATAACTAAAATAAAAACCTTGTGGATTAAAATAATAGGGAAGAAAAATCATCTCTTCCCCAGCAAGAAAATGTAACCTAGCTGTCGTCATCGTCCGAGCCACAAGCAGAGGTGCACCACTCAAAGAGAGTTTTTCATTTTTACCTAGTATCGTATGTACTTCTGAAAGTCTCGTCGCATGCATAATCTTTAGTGGTTTTACTTCCGAAAGTGTTTCACTCTCAAATCCAAGATTTAAAAGCTGTTGTTTCACAGAATCATTTTCAGCCAATACAGCAACAAGAGGATGTGTACTTCTTTGATGACCAATACGTTCACGCCGTCTCAAAGGATCAATATCACTTGGACGAAGCAAACCATCCATGATCATATCTGAAAGCATATAGAGACTTTGAGCCCAAACAAGAGGTACATTTTCATTGGGAACTCTTGTCTGACTTCCAGGGTTTTGTTTTTCAGCAACGATAGATTCTTCTGGTACGATATAAAGCTCTGGCAAAAGTTGCTGTCCATCCTGTTCTACAAAAAGTGGTTGTAACTTTGCTCTCCAATGTTCTACCGCTTGGCTATCTTCTCGCATAAGTGCATCAAGAAGCAAATAGGTAAAAAATAGAGGCCATTCGGATTCGATATCTTCAAAGGCACGAAGTTCTGACGGTTCATAGTGCAGTCTACTCTCATCTTCGATACTGCTTTGGTGTCCATCAAGTAAAAAACGTTTACAACCATAATTTCCTGCAAGTTTTTTGATAATTCTTTTTCGAGTACGCTCTACAAGTTTTTCATCTTCAACAGCATATGCTGGATAACCGATGATACTTAGCAGTGCCGCATCTGTCTCTTTAGAGGTAGATTCCCATGGCAATAAACTCTCAAGCGTAAAACGAGAACGCGCTACATCACTTAAAAAGACATGGATAACTGCTTCTTGGCTTGATACATTACCAAAAAGGTTAAATCCATTCATAGCTTCAAGTGCGGCTTTTGCCATACCAACAGAACTTCCATTGATCTCAGTCGTACCATGGTTTATCTTGTTACCACGCTCCCAAATACCATAATCAGGGATACAATAAGCTCGACTAATATAATGAACTAAGTTTTGGATAAAATTGACCTCATCCATGGTATAAATCAAGCGCAAACCTGAAGCTGTCATTTGAGCAACCATCAACAAAAACAGAGACGTTGCATCAAGCTGTAAATGTCCCCATTCATCATCACCAACCACAGCCAAACCAGTTTTAGTACCATATTTTGCATGAAGTGCATCAGTAGGATTTAGAGTATATTTAAAGGATTCTACACGATCTGATTGACGCATCATCGCAAAGAGAATACCACGCATCAATTTTACAACACTCTGCGTCAAAAGAAAGCTTCGGTGGTGGTTTCGATCATATTTTTGGTATGAAAGAGCAAGTCCCCAAACACCAAAGATACTATAAACATTATCCCGCACCCACGCATCAGTATAATCCCCATGCGCATTAACTGCAGTACTTGCAGGGAGCAGTCCTGTAACGGGATCTTGTCGTGATAAAATAATCTTATCGATCACCTGAAAATGACGCTCTAATGAAGCGCTAAGTTTGTCTGAAAGCATCTATATTCGCCTTTATTATTATCTGTACCTTTTTTTAGGAAAATAATAATAGCTAAAAAGCTCTTTTAAAGATGTTATAATTTTATGTCTGATTGTAATTAATAAGGATCAAAAATTCAATTTGATTACTTTCTATTAAAACCGCCACTTATCCCAAACTTTGATAAATTCAGCTAATAATTCATAACCTTCTTCACTCGTCTGTACTCCATCATTTGTACTGATTTCATTTTGCCAAATTTGATCTTTTTCAAGCCTTTCAAAGATAGATAAAAATGGAATTTCTAACTCTTGGTAAATTTTTTTATATATAACGTTGTACTTTTTAATCCGTTTATTTTGTTCATCAGATTCAATAAATGGAGGATCTATCATGATTATTTTATATCTTTTTTTGCAGTGTTTAAAGTTTCTCTTAAATTTTTGGCACTCTCTTTAACAGTAACATGAACCTTATCTTCTTCAATAACTACATAATTTTCTGAACCACTTAGTAATCTTGATCGGTACTCATTTTCCCATCTTAGCAAAATATCCAATGAAGTTTCTCTACAAATACCAAGACTATAATGGGTAATTTCAATTTTTTCATTTTTGCTCATAGCACTAAGACGACTAGTCCAACCAAATTTTTTAAGATCTCCGGTACCATTTATAATAGAATCGATTACATCACAATTTTACATTTTTAAGCCTAAGCGCATTGGCGATAACCGATACTGAACTAAAGCTCATAGCCGTTGCAGCAATCATTGGAGAAAGTAACAATCCAAAAAATGGATAGAGTATCCCTGCGGCAATTGGCACTCCAACTGAATTATAAATAAAAGCGAAGAAGAGATTTTGGCGAATATTTTTCATCGTCTGACGTGAAAGGTTAATTGCTTTTACGATACCCACTAAATCCCCTTTTATCAATGTCACACTTGCACTTTGCATTGCAACATCTGTACCTGTTCCCATAGCAATTCCCACATCTGCCCCAGCAAGAGCTGGTGCATCGTTGATCCCATCTCCTGCCATAGCCACAACCTCTCCTTTTTCCTGTAGCTGTTTAACAACTTGTGCTTTTTGATCAGGAAGCACATCAGCGTGAACTTCATCTATATCAAGTTTTGAAGCAACAACTTTGGCGGTATTTTCAGTGTCACCTGTAAGCATCACAATTTTAAGTCCTTTTCTATGCAATGCTTTAATTGCTTCGTGACTTGTCTCTTTGATAGGATCAGACACCGCTAAAAATCCAGAAAAAACTTTATCAATAGCAACAAATATAACCGTTGCACCTTTATCTTGAAGTTTTTGTGCCTCATCTTGCACCATATTTACATCAATATCCAATGAGTGTAAAAGTTTAAGATTACCAACTGCAACCTCTTTATCTTCAATTTGACCTGTGATACCTTTTCCAGAGTGGGAGTTAAAATTTTCTACTTTCAAAAGTGGAACCTCCCTATCTAGTGCTCCTTCTATGATCGCTTTTGCGATAGGATGTTCGCTAGAGTACTCAAGTGTTGTAACCAATTGTAAAAATTTATTTTCTTCTATATTTTCTATCGGTTTAATCTCTTTAAGTTTTGGTTTTCCCTCAGTCAAAGTACCTGTCTTATCCACCACCAAAGTAGTAATTTTTTCCAACTGCTCCAAAGACGTAGCATCTTTTATCAAAACACCATTTATAGCTCCCTTACCAGTACCCACCATGATAGAGATAGGTGTAGCAAGTCCAAGGGCACAAGGACAAGCGATAATCAAAACAGCAACAGCATTGACAATAGCATAAGCTAAACGAGGTTCAGGACCAAATAAAAACCAGATCATAAAAGCGACAACTGCAACAGCTACAACAAATGGTACAAAATAGCCAGATACTTTATCTGCAAGTTTTTGTATCGGTGCACGTGATCTTCCAGCAAGGGCAACCATCTCTATGATTTGTGACAGCATCGTTTCACTTCCCACTTTTTGAGCTTCCATGATAAGACTTCCTGTACCATTCACAGTAGCACCGATCAGTAAATCACCCTGCCCTTTTTTCACAGCAATTGGCTCACCTGTGACCATGGATTCATCCACATAACTCTCACCCTCATTTACCACGCCATCTACTGGTATTTTCTCTCCTGGACGAATATGAAGTTTATCTCCCTTTTGTACGTCTTCTATAGAAACCTCTTCTTCATTTCCATCATCATTGATTCGCCATGCCGTATCTGGAGAAAGGCTCAATAGTGTTTGGATAGCTTCATTTGTATTAGACCTAGCTCGAAGCTCCAATACCTGTCCCAAAAGTACCAAAGCGATAATGACCGCCGCTGATTCAAAATAAACATGCACCAACCCACCCTCAAACTGCATCTTTGGAGGGAAAACGTGAGGAAAAAATAATGCCACTATACTATATACCCATGCCACAAAAACACCCAAGGAGATAAGCGTAAACATGTTGAGATTCCAACTCTTAACAGAGTTAACCCCACGCACAAAAAATGGCCACCCACCCCAAAGCACTACAGGCGTTGCCAAGATAAACTCTACCCAATAAACTGTTTTCATACTCAATCCATCAGGTAAAAGAGAAGGCATCATATCAGCAGTCATCGCAAGTATAAAAACAGGGATTGCCAAAGCTATACTGATCCAAAAACGTTTTGTCATATTTTTGAGTTCTGTATCATCCTCTGTCTGCTGAGGCATCATAGGTTCTAATGCCATACCACATTTTGGACAACTTCCAACATGGTTTTGGATAATTTCTGGATGCATGGGGCAAGTGTATTGTGTATGTGAGGCATAGGTATCACATGTAGTATCAATACAGTTTTTTTCTTGGGAATTTTTCATCATGATAAGCTCCTTCACATTTTTCTACTAGATATTATCGGGGTTGTGTGTAGTTTATGTGGTTTGGGAAGTAAAGTGGTTTTTTAACTATTTCAACTAACTCCCTATTAACAAAAGCTATAATAAACCAAAATATATTTTATTAGGTTTGGTATTTCATGGCATATTCAGAATCAGATACACGTTCAAAACTAATTGATCCTAAGATAAAACAAAGTGATTGGCTAGAGTCCAACATAGTTAGAGAGTATTATTTTACCGACGGGCGAAAGCTTATCGGTGGCAAACGTGGTCAAAGATATTTTGTTGACTATCTACTTACCTACAAAAACACTAACTTAGCAATCATCGAAGCCAAAGCCCAGTCAAAAGACCCTTTAGATGGCTTACAACAATCTATCAACTATGCACAACGACTGGCCATAGATTATGTTTACACAACCAACGGTCACAAGATTTATGAACACTCACTCAAAGAGGGAAATGGTCGCTATATAGAAAACTATCCAACTCCTGAGGAACTGTTTGAAAGAAAGTATGGTAAACAAACACCAAAAGCACAAGATGTTATCACTCACCCCTTTCATATAGAAGGAATCATGAAGCCTCGTTTCTATCAACAAATCGCTGTGCAAAAAACGATAGAAGCTATCACTCAAAACAAAGACAGAGTACTTCTAACCCTTGCAACAGGAACAGGTAAAACCTACATCGCCTTCCAAATCGCCTATAGACTTTTTCAATCAAAATGGAATAAAAACAATAGCGATAGAAGACCTAAGATACTATTTTTAGCAGATAGAAATGTCCTCAAAGACCAATCCATAAATACTTTCAACCCTCTAGAAAAAGATTGCGTTGAGATAAATGGAAAAATTATCAAAAAAAGAGGTGGCAAAGTTCCAACGGCTGGAAATATATTTTTCGCGATCTACCAATCCATCGCTGAAAATAAAAATAGAGTCGTAGATATCTCAGAAGAAGAACAAGAAGATGATGTCACAGCATACTACAAACAGTATCCATCAAACTTTTTTGATTTGATTATCATTGATGAGTGTCATAGAGGAAGTGCAAACGATGAAAGTTCATGGAGAGATATCTTAAACCATTTTGGTTCAGCAGTACACTTAGGACTCACCGCCACACCAAAAAGAGATGACAACGGTGATACTTACAAATACTTTGGCGATCCTCTCTATGAATACGCTCTCAAAGATGGTATCAATGACGGATTTTTAACACCCTACAAAGTCAAGAGGATTCAAACCAATATAGACGAGTATAGGTTTGATCCCAATGACATCATCACGGGTGAACTTGATAAGCAGATAGTAGCACTAGAACAATTTGAAAAACAAGTCATTATCCCCAAACGAACAGAGCTTATCGCAAAAACCATTCTTCATCACATCAATGCTATGGATAAATCAATCATCTTCTGTGTTAACCAAAAACACGCCTTAGATATGAAAATAGCTATAGATAAACATAAAACCATCAAAGACAATAACTACTGCGTGAGAGTGACTTCTGATGAAGGTGATATCGGTAGAGATTTTTTAGAAATGTTTCAAAACAATGATAGAGATATACCTACAATTCTTACAAGTTCAAAGATGCTCACAACAGGCGTAGATGCTAAAAATGTTAGAAATGTAATCCTCACCGCACCTATAAAATCCATGACTGAATTTAAACAGATCATAGGTCGGGGTACAAGAGTATTTGAGGGAAAAGACTTTTTTACGATTATGGATTTTGTAGGGGCTACCAATCTTTTTTATGATCCGGCATGGGATGGAGAGGATGAACCACAATCTTCAAAAGGCAAAAACAAATCAAAAGAACAAACACCACCAGAGATAATCAAAGAACCAAAACAACCATACGGAAATGAAAACGAAAAAGTAACCATCGATATCAAAGGTAAAAAACTAAAAGTCATCAATATAGAAACAACCTATGTTGGCATTGATGGGATACCATTAAAAACAGAGGACTATTTAGAACTTCTTATAGGTGTGTTAGGAAAATTTTACAATGATGAAGAGGGACTTAGAGAGATATGGAGCAATCCAATCCATAGAAAAGAGTTACTCAGCAAACTAAGAGAGATGCATATCGACCAATCACAACTTGATGATTTAAAGGTAATATTTGAAGCCAAAAACAGCGATATATACGATATTTTGACCCATATCTCTTTTAACTTGGAGATCAAAACTAGAAATGAGAGAGTACTCTCTGTAGAAGATTCTACATTTATCGAAAAGCTTCACAATGACAAAGCTAGAGAATTTATAGAGTTTATACTTCAACGCTATGAAAAAGATGGTGTCAAAGAACTTGATGAAGATAAACTTGGAAAATTGGTTGATCTTAGTGGACTTGGAACTGTTAGAGAAGTAGCAGAAAACTTTGGTGGAATACCACAGATGAGAGATGGGTATTTTGAATTACAGCGGGAGATATATAGATGAGTCAAGATAATAAATCAAACCATAGTGCATTATCACAAAAAATTGGTGATGTATATCATTATTATGTAGCTATTGATTACCTATTGCATATTGAAAAAGATATGTGGGATAAATGTTTAATTGAAAAATATGGAGATATTGTTTTTTTAAATAAATATGGTAATCAAATACTTAATATTGAAGTTAAACATCATGATAATGATGATGAGTTAAAAGTTTATCATATAGACTTTCAAAAAACACTTTTTAATTGGGTCAAGGATAGCAGTAAATATGCTGAAGACACCCAACTAATTCTTTTTACAACATCAATAATACCAGCTACTAACCCTTTATACAATTGGAATAATTTAACTGAAAATAAAAAAATTAGCCTTATTGTTGAAAACTCAAATAATGGTTCTTCTGGGCTATATAAAAATATAAAAGAATATTTTGAAAAGATAAAAAGTAATGAAAAATTAAAAGAGGTAATTGCAAAATTTGAAATAATACATTCCTCTCCAAATATTAAACAAATACAAGATCAAATTAAAAGTAGAAATTATTTTGGAATTTTCCAAGACCAAGAAGAAAAAAAAGAGAAAGTTATTAGTTCTTTGTATGGACTAGTTGGAGAAGGGTTAAAAGATAAAGACACATGGGAGATTAGCAATAATAACTTTTTCCAAAAGCTAAAGGAATCCACAGATTTACTTCAAGATAAAATTTTAAGAACTGATTCAGATATTAATATAGCTGAAATAAATACTAAAATTGATAGTTATAAAGAAAAAAGATTTATTAAAAAGTTAGATAATATTAGTTTTGGCAATGATATTTTTCAGTTAGCCGTCGATGACTATGCCAAAACAATCATTGAAGTTTCAGAAAGAATGAAATTAAAAACATCTTTAGAATATGACCAACGGCTTGATTCATATGAAGAAAGCTTAACTAGACTAGTCAAAGATAAAAAAAATGAATTTAGTTATAAGACATCGATGACAGATGAAGAAAAATCTCAACAATGTTATTTTTCAATAATGCAATCAACTAAAATTCCATTTATACCTCAAGAATTTAATGATCAAACTACTTTTTTTCAAAAAGGGTATTTGCATATATTGGCTGATGATACAGCAAAACCTAAACAAATATGTTGGTCTCTAAAGCCAAAGGACTTAAAATGAATATTGCTAAAGCAATCTACTATAGTTCCGTTTCTCCAGAGAATATATCAAAGCTAATTTTAAGTATAGCACATGGCTTTAAAGAAACTCAAATAAGAAAGCTAAGTTTTTTTGATCTCTTTATAATTATTCCTTACTATAGTTATGTTCCAGCACAAAAGGAGTTAGAGAGAATTCGTTTTAATGTAGCTAGTTCTTTTCAAACAAAGATTGAAAGGAATCCGGATACATTTGCAAATTTTAATTTCAGATATGAAAAAAGTATCAATTATATTAAGCTAGGTGTTTCATATTGTATTAATGAAGGCAGTATTGAACTTGATGAAGATATGAATATAAATCTCATTTCTTCTAAAGATGAGGATAAAATAATTTTTAATATGGGCAAAGTATTTTCAACTAAAGAGACTTCAGCTTTGTATAATTTTTTTAAGGTGGATATCAATGCTATTTAGAATAAATGAAATTGGATTATTTCAAGATGAAAAAAAAGATGTAATCAAATTCAATAAAGATATAAACTTTATTAGTGGTGCTTCTAATAAAGGAAAAAGTTCTATAGGTGAAATTATTGATTATTGTTTAGCCTCTAGCAAACAAACTGTTGCAGGTGGAAAAATTGCTAATGAAGTTGATATCTTTTCAATTCTTTTAACACTAGGAAACCATAATATACTAATTGCTAGAAATAGATTTAATAATGATAAATTCTCAGGGAAAAAGTATATATTTATAAAATCAGTAGAGATTGGTTTCTCGTTTGAAGAAATAAATATAGATTTTTTTATGGAAAACAATTCAAAATATGTTAAAAAAGATGATT
>JADGDK010000099.1 GCA_016744895.1 Campylobacterales bacterium
AAAATGGGTACAAAAAATGGCCCGAATAATTCGCTATTATAGTACATCCCGAATTTGTATTTCAGGTTGTCTTGTTTTTTATACTTAAAAAGGGCATATGCTCCTACTTGAAAATCTTTGCTCCCAAACTGCTTAAAATCAGATGATATTTTAATTAGTGAAAATTCATCAAAGGGTGTGAGGGATTTTAGAGCATTTTTAAAATATTTAGAAACTAAGAAACTTATACATGAACCTATTTTAAATATGGATAAAGGTTTTGATTCACCATTTGAAGAATCAGTATATCAACTCTTGGATGATTCAGGTGTTAAAACTGTACCGCAGGTGGGTGTAGCTGGGTATTTTATAGATTTAGCAGTTATTTCAAAAAATAGTAATGATTTTTTATTGGGAATTGAGTGTGATGGAGCAAAATATCACAGCTCTAAATCTGCACGAGATAGAGATAGATTAAAACAAGATGTATTGGAAAATCTTGGATGGGTAATATATAGAATATGGTCTGTAGATTGGTATAAAAATAGAGAACATGAAATAAAAAAACTTTTATTTGAAATAGGTAAATTACAAAAAAATCATGATGATAAATTTAATAAAATAGATAGTGAAACTAAAAAGTTTTTTATTGAAGATCAAAAACTAAAACAAGTACAAGAAAAACTTTTTGTTTCAGACCTTACTACAAAAGATAAACTTATAAAACTTAGAGATAGAACTATATCTAAAGGACATAAAATAGATAAAACAAGCATATTATCGCCACTAATGTTAGATCAATTTTTACAAAAAAAGCCAAGAGATATGGATGACTTTAGGGAAAAAATATCATTAGAATTAAGAGAAAATATAAATAGAGAAGAAATTAGATTTTTAGGTGATATTTTTGAAATATTAGAGATGGCAGATGAATAAAAGGTTTTAAGGTGGCAACTGAGCTCTATGCCTTATTTCTTTTACAAAAAAGTTAATACACAAACAAGATTCTTTTGTTGCGGAGATAAAAGTTGACAATGAACAATAAAATGATTTCAAAATGAAATATAATTTAAAGTAAACTATTTTTTACACTAAAATACTGCTAATTTCATAGGAGTATTAAAATGAGAAAACAAAACCTCTTGACTTGTGTAACTGAAAAATGGTATCATAATTATGAGTAAAAAATCAAAGTTGTTAAAAAAGTTTCTTGCAATTCCCATAAAAAAGGATTTGACATTTGATGAGTTATCGACACTTTTATTGTCATGTGGTTATATCAAGATTGAAGGTAGTGGTTCCGCAGTAAAGTTTTATCATAAAGAGAGAGATGATTTGATAAATCTACACAAACCGCATCCTGATAATATTTTGAAGTTATACCTTTTGAAGCAAATACAAAAGAAATTAAAGGAGGTATGTGATGGCTAATGTTTTAGATTATAAAGGTTATTTCGCTACTCTTGAGTACTCTAGTGAAGATAAAGTCTTTTATGGAAAGCTAGAGATGATTGAAGATTTAGTGACATTTGAAGCTGATAGTGCTAGTGACTTGGAAGTGAATTTTCACAATGCTGTTGACGAGTATCTCGAAACTTGTAAAGCTTTAGGGCGTGAACCTCAAAAAACTTACAAGGGTATTTTTAATGTCCGAATAGATCCGAAACTCCATAAGAAAGCGTATCAAAAATCAATTAAAAATGGGATTTCTTTGAATGCTTTTGTAAAAAAAGCGATTGAAAAAGAGGTAGCATTGGGATAAAGTTTGCTACGCTTTTTCCCTATAACTCCAGACAAACACCAACGGTATAAAAACCAAAGTTAAAAATGTCCCTACTATAAGCCCACCAATTGCTACAGCTCCCAAAGGAGCAAGTCTTTCAAGTCCAATTGCCCAGCCAAGTGCTACGGGTATCATACCAGCGGAAACTGCAAGTGCAGTCATCAAAACTGGTCGGGTTCTTATCATGATACTCTCTTTCATCGCTTCCATAGCATTTAAACCTTTTTCCATCCTTTCGATGGCAAAGTGGATGAGTAAAATCGCATTATTTACGATAACACCACTGAGTAGCATAAATCCCATCATAGCAGGCATGGCGGTATGATAGTTTAGTATAAGCATAATCCATGAAGCACCTATGATAGTGAGTGGGATAGAGATGATCACAAGTAGCGAAATTTTGACGGAATTAAACATAGGAATTAGGGTAAAGAAGATTAAAATTACGGCAAATCCGATTGCTTTGACCATTTTCCCTGCTGAGTTTGTAAACTGTGCTTCATCTCCTAACCTTGTAAGTTCAACGCCTTGAGGAAGTATCATATCTTTGGAAGCTTCATCAAACGATGCCATGATATGTGAGATGGCTGCTTTTTCTCTAAAACCATAGACATCTAGTGTATATTGGAGGTTTTCTCTTGTGATAACATTTGGCTCATAAACTTCATTTAATGTAACAAAAGTTTTTAGGGGCACTTTTCCAGAAGGCGTATCGATCAAAACAGAATTTAGACTCGAAAGAGAATCAAAGTCTTTAAACCAGACACGAACAGAAAAGTCTTGTGCATTTTCAAGTGGAAAGTAAGAGACTTTAGCTCCTCTTAATAAAAGTTGTAGATTTGTACTGATCTGGGCAGAACTGAGTCCATATTGAGATGCTAATTTTTCATCGATATGATAGGTATAAACTTTTTTGTCTTTATCCCAAGTTTTGGCTAGGGATACGATACCTTGAGTATTATATATCGCATTTTCTACAACTTCTCCAGCCTCTTGAAGTGTGTCAAAATTTTCAGAAGAGAGCATGATATCGATATTTCCCCTGATACTTGAGAGTGCTGATGCACCTGAATCAAAGACAAGAAGATATTTGATATTTGCTAATGTAGTAAGGTCTTGACGAAGTTGCCGTTGTATCTCCCAAATACTCTCTTTTCGCTCAAATCTATTGACATAATTTGCAGTGATAGAGATATGATCAATTCCACTTCCACTTCCGATACTAAGAATCCCTGGTTCACTTCCTATCGATGCTGAAACTCTTTGAATGTGTTCATTTTTATAAATGACTTCATTGACGTGTTGAAGGAGTTCTTCACTTTTAGAGATTGGAAGATTTGGATCAGTAGTGATGTTTATTTTGATTGTACCTGTATCCATTGCAGGCATTAACTCTTTTCCGACTATGGGCATGATACCTTTTACACTGATAACAAATAGTACAAAAAGCAGAATAAAATAAGTTATAGCGATACCTTTTTTTTCTAAAGCTTTAGTCACTGCATTTAAGAAAAAGTCTCTCAAAGCATTATTTACTGCTGTTGAAATTTTATGAAAAAATGCTTCTGATTTCATAACCCATGAATATTCCATCGTCAGAATTTTCATCGATAAAAGTGGTACAGCAGTTATAGAGATAACATAAGATGCGGCAAGTGCAATTAATAGTGTTCCTACAAGTGGTTGGAAAATGGTTTGTGGATACCCTCCTACAAAGAGCATAGGAGAGAGGGCGATCATCGTTGTGATTGTTCCTGAAAAATCAGCAAACATAATCTCTTTGGTACCTTCAATTACTGCTTTGCCTATATTTTCTTGTTTTTCTCTATAATGCCTCTCTATATTTTCCAAAACTACAACAGTATCATCAAGTAAAAGCCCCAACGCTAAGATAATGGCAGTTAACCCAACAACTGAAAACTCCATGCCAATACCCCACATGATCGCAATAGTAGTCGCATAAACCAGTGGAATGGTTAATGTTACGATAAGTACTTGTCTAAAAGAGGCTAAAAAGAAAAAGACAACAAGTGTTGACATAATGATCGCATCCCTGAGAGATTCAAACATGTTGGAGATACTCTGCTCTATAATTTCTTTTTGCGTATCGGTTGTCTCAAAAGAGATACCAGGATATTTTTGTGAAAGTTCTTTGATCTTTGCTTCTGTATTTTCAATCGTCTTTACAACATCTTCATTGATCCCTCTTTGTACCGAAATAGCAATCGCTTTTTTACCGTTACCATAATAGAGTGCTGAGTTTTTATAGTGTTCAAATTTTACTTCTGCTACATCTTTGAGCTTTAAATGTGTAGTTATTGGAAGATTTAAAAGTGCTTTGATACTGTCACGTTTTCCGATATTTTTCACTAAAAAGCTACTATCTTTGGACTCTATAAAACCGATAGAATAATCTTTATTGTTCTTTTTTAGGGCGTTTATTACAGAATCTATGGGGAGATTATACTGGTCAAGGAGCTTTTTATCTATTTCAACACGAACCTCTTTTTTATAACCACCAAAGATATCTACATTTGCCACACCTGCAACGGTGAGAAGAGAATTTTTAATATCATTTTCCGCAATCTCTTTGATATCTTGTAAAGAGAGTTTATCACTACTTGCACCAAAAACGATGACAGGAGGAGTTGCTGCTGAGATTTTATGGATTTGTGGTTCTTGAAGATCACTCGGAAGGAGCGCTTTGATTTTATTGATAGAGTTTGTTACATCGTTTGCTGCTTCAGAGAGATCTTTGCCATACTCAAACTCAACTCTTACAACACTGACTTCATCGATAGTATTTGAGTATACACGACGTACTTGATCGATACTGTAAAACTCTTTTTCACTAGGCACTGCAACATTGGAAGCGATATCTTTAGCTGAAGCTCCTGGTTGGATCATAACCACTGCAATTTCTGGACGATTAGAGTCTGGAAAAAGTTTACGGTCAATCTGCCCATAACCAATGATCCCCAAAAAGACAAACAGCGTTAAAAATGAATAGATAAACGCTGGACGTTTGAGGATCTTCTCTATAAATGAATTATTTTTCATCAAAAACTACTTTGATATTTTGAAGTGCTTGAAGACGTGATAGTTTTGATTCACTTCCTATTGCTACAGGAAGATTAATCTCTGGAGTGATGACGGCAAAAGAGTCGTTTGAAACTTTTACTGTAACTTTTTCTTTAATAAATTGACCATCTTTATAAACCATAACACTTATACCATCATCATGTAATAGAGTATTTAAAGGAACCGTTGTACCCTTTTCACTTTTAAATATTACGGAAATATCTACAGATGAACCAATTGGTAAGTTTAAATCATTTTTTAATAAAACTTCAGCATTTGAAAGCGCATTTTTACTGGTTTGATAGAGGGTGGTAATCTCCTCAGTAAATCCATTGACTTCTACTTTTTGTCCTACTTTTATAGGCGTATTTGTTGTGTAAGAAAAAACAAGTCGTTTATCATTACCAACGATATCCATGATAGGTTTACTAGGAGCTGCGAGCGAACCCTCTTTGATAAATATCGTTCCAATTTTTCCATCTATGGGAGCATGGATTTTAGTATAGGTTAAAAGGTTTTTCTTTGCTTTGATATTTTTATCAAATGTTATAAGTTTTGCTTTTTTATTTTCTACTGAGAGTTGTGAAATCTCGTAAGATTCTCTTGAGATACCCCCTATATCATAGAGTGCTTTGCTTCTTTTGAGCGTTTTATATGCCAATGATAAGTCTTGTTTAGCTACAAATTGGCTTGCTTTTAAACTTTCTATCGAAGTGATAATATCTGCATTGTCAATTTCTACTAAAAGTTCTCCTTTTTTAACATTTTGTGACTCTTTGACATATGTTTTTTTGATAAATCCTGTTGATTTTGAACTGATTTGAGGTTGATTGATTGCGCTTAAAGTAGCTAAAAAGTTTTCATTTTCACTTATCTCTTCAACTGTAGGTTTATATGCTTTGATGGTTGTTAACATTACTTTTGCAGTAGAAGTTTCTTCAACTGCTTTTTTTCTTTTTTTGACAAGTGTTACGGCTGCTATGATGATTGCAATGATTATTAGAAATGCTATTATTTTTTTTATCATTATTTTGTTTCCCCATTTTCTGTGATGTATTTGTAGTAAAAGATGGTACTTTGGAGTGCGTATTTTGCATTGATCTCTTTACTGATGGTGTTTTGATGACGATTTTGTGAAAATAGTAAATCATATATTGTTCCCACACCCTGTTGGTAACGCATCTTTTCAATTTTTGTGGTCTCTTCGACTAATGCTAACTCTGTTTGAGCACTTTGAAGTTTGTGTACTGCGATATCAACATGTACTTTTGCTTCATAGATATCTTTTGTTAGAGAGAGTTCAACTTTTTTTGCTTCAAGTGTATTTTGTAAGTGCTCTATTTTTGCCTTTTGTACCTTCGCTGAACGTGAACCAAAATCAAATAAGACCCAATTAAGCCCTAATCCAACTTGCCAAATATCAGCATTTTCACTTTGAGCATAATTATTACCTAAGTAGCCATTTAAACTAAGATTTGGATAATAACTACTTTTAGCATTTTTAAGTTTTTTAATACCTTTTTGCTCTTCTATGAGAGAGAGTTGATAGCGATTGAGTGATTTGATATCTTTTGTTTCGAGTTTAGTATTAGTATTGGTTTTAATATTTTCAATATCTATTATAGTGTCTACTCCAATCATGGAGGCAAGCGTTGCTTTTAAGATGTTTATATTGGTTTCCAACTCTTTGACTCCAACATTTGCTGTTTCTAAATCTGCTTTGACTTTTAGTAAATCCACTTTTGGTTTTTTCCCTACATTTACACCCACTTCAACTATCTTATGAAGTTTGTGCAAAGCATTTTGATATGAGAGTGTTCCATCTTTTTGAGACTTTAATGAAAGGATTTTGAGGTATAAAGAGCGAATATTATATATCAACTGTTCTCGTGAAAGTTTAAGAGCGATTTTGGAGATATTCTCTGAAAGAGAGGCAATTTCTACATCTCTGATTCCTGAAAATCCACTAAAAAGATTGACATCATATGCAACGCCCAAACTACCTATATTCTCAGATGTGAGAACCCCTGGTTGTATAGGTGGAACGATTGGGGAGAGTGTATGAGGTATATTATATCTAGTGTAAGATCCTTGAACTGCGATTTTCCCATAGTTTGATGCACGTTTAAGTTTTGTTGCTTCATTTGAGAGTAAGATTTTGTTTTGTTGCATCAAAAAGTCTGGACTATTTTTAAGTCCTAATTCTATCGCTTTATCAAGGCTAAGTGCGTGGAGTGTTAAAGCTGAAAGAAAGAACATGAGTAATTTTTTCATAGGTATCCTAGTGGCAAAATAGTTAGGAGTTTATCTAGCTTATGTGAATTGAAGGTGAATTGTAAAGTGATTTATTAGTACATTTTATTTGTATGTACCAATAAATCTTTTGGACTAAGACCTTCTAAAAGTGTTCGGATATTTCTAAGAGAAAAAAGTTTTAAATACTCACTCTTCTCTTTTTTTAGCTCATTTGAAAATTTATTTTTAGAGAATATTACAAACGTATCGATATCTAATTCTGCCTTTTTACAGTTTTCTTTAAGCTTTTCTAACTCATTTTTCCCAGCTTTTGCTTTTGAGTATTTGCATAAACCTGCAACCATCTTGCCCGATTTTGTTTTTGCTAAGATATCGATCTCAATATTTTTATCCCAGTACGAACCGATACGCTCTATTGGATCATCAACAAAACTATTTTTTACAAGCTCCATCGCTAGTCTTTGTAAGATATGGTCAGAAAACCCTTGTTCAGTATGTCCCCAACGCTCTTTTACCTCTTTATAATCACCCTCTTTGATGCCTTTGTAGTAGGGAGAAATATTTGCAAACCAAAAGCGCATAAACGGTTGTGTAAAAAGAAGTTTTTCAGATACCTCTTCGTCTGCAACTGGTTTTTCTATAGATTTTTCAACTATCAGTAGTCCATGGTCAACTAGAAAATCTATAGAATTTTCTCCTACATTTCTCCCTACATTTGCTTTTTTAAATGCTGAGTGTTCACGTCTGTCCCCTGTTGAAAGTGCTGAAAGGAGTAAATGATGGATGTTGTTGCTCTTTGTGATCGTCGTGATATCTGCATGGATATATCTGTAGTTTTTTAATATCTTTTTTTCTATCAGAAAATCCAAAGATTTTGACATGTTTACAGGCCAGCCCATGCCTCCAAAAACTGCAAAGTATTCTATCGCTTTGTTTAAGTCAGTAGCATTGTTTTGAAAACAGAAAGAGCGAAATTGTTGCAGAAGTGTAGGATGTTTTGACATAAGTGATACCTTGGTTTGTTTTTGAGATTATAGCCAAATTTATTATTTGCGTGTAGTACGTATAAAACAGATGCATTATTGCATCTGTTTTGTGTTATTTTATTGGCTTTGCAAACTTCAAATAGAGTATGGGAAGTATGACAAGTGTCAAAATTGTAGAACTTAATAATCCATTTATCACCACAATTGCCAATGGTTTTTGAATCTCAGATCCAGGACCTGAAGCAAATAGTAGTGGAAGCATACCAAAGGCTGCAATTGTTGCAGTCATAAGTACTGGACGGAATCGTTTTATTGTTCCTTCCATGACGGCATCTTTTATAGCATAACCTTGATGTATGAGGTGGTTAAAGTAGTTTACCAATACAACCCCATTTAATACTGCAATTCCCAGCAAGGCGATAAATCCAACCGATGCTGGAACTGATAGATACTCACCACTGAGGTAAAGTCCGATAAATCCTCCAATAAGGGCTAATGGAATATTTACAAGTACTAAAACTGCCTGAGTGATGGATCCAAAAGAGACAAAAAGCAAGATAAAGATTAAAAAGAGTGCCAGCGGGATGATAAGCATGAGTCTTGAAGCGGCGCGCTGTTGGTTTTCAAACTCTCCACCGTAAGTGAGGTAGTATCCTGCTGGAAGCTGTACTCCTTTGCTGATTTTTACTTTAGCTTCTTCAACAAATCCCACTAAGTCACGCCCTTTGATATTGCTTTGGACGACTGTTTTTCTGTAGCCATTCTCATGCTCAATTTGTATTGGTCCTTCACTGGCATTGAAATTGACCAAATTTTGAAGTGGGACGCTTTTACCATCTGGCAGTAAGTAATAAAGATTGTTAAGCGCTGCGAGTGAGCTTTGAAAAGATTCTTTTCCTTTGACTATAAGATCAATTCTTCGCATCTCTTCTTGTATGATACCTACTTGTACACCAGAAATGAGGGTTTTGAGATAGTCACTGATCTCTTTTTCACTCAATCCATAGTAGCCCAACTGCTGATGATTGAAGTCTAGTTCATAATACTCCACACCTTCATTGGTTTTTTTATAGACATCACTGCTCCCTTCAATATTTTCAAGTACAGTTTTGATTTGGCTTGCGATGCGTTCTAACGTATCATTATCACTTCCAAAGACATCGATTGCTAAATCTCCACGAACACCTGTGAGCATCTCAGATACTCTCATTTCGATAGGTTGAGTAAAGACAAATTCAACACCAGGAAATCCCTCCATGGA
>JADGDK010000009.1:0-27202 GCA_016744895.1 Campylobacterales bacterium
AATTATTCCTGCAATTTTATTATACTTAGCCTATGAAAGAAATCTTTCAGAAAAATTCAAACTTTAGGAGACAAATATATGAGTTTAGGTTCAAAGAAATTATTAACATCAGTTCTTAGTTTTGCGGTGGCAACTTCATTATATGCAGACATAGAGAAGAAAGATCTTAAAATTGGTTTTATTGCATTCACTGATTGTGCACCAATTGTTATTGCAAAAGAGAAAGGCTTTTTTGAAAAGCATGGACTCAATGTTCAAGTTGTAAAAGAAGGTGGGGGATGGGCTGGTATCCAGCAAAAAGTGATTTCTGGCGAGTATGATTATTCACATGCCCTTGCAGGTATGCCAATCGCTGGAACATTAGGTATCAATGGTAATGCACCAATGTATGCACTTTTAAGCCTTGACTTTAATGGAAACGGAATCACATTTAGTAATAAAGTGATCAAAGAGATGGAGAAGTATGGTCTAGATCCAGTCAAACGACCAGTAACAGCCGAGGCACTAAAAGCATTAATTGATGCAAAACACAAAGCAGAGGGTGATAAATATAAACCTTTTGAGTTTGGTATGGTTTATCCTGTATCAACACACAACTATGAGATCAGATATTGGATGGCTGGTGAAGGAATTGATCCAGATAAAGATACAACTTTGAAAGTATTCCCACCACCACAAATGGTATCTAACATGAAAGCTGGAAATATTGAAGGATATTGTGTAGGTGAACCATGGAATGAGAGAGCTGTTATGGCAAAACTGGGTTCAACACTGGTTACAAACTACAATATCTGGAACAATAATCCAGAAAAAGTTTTACAATCGACTAAAAAGTTTGCTGATGCAAATCCTGAAACAACACAAGCAGTTTTAAAGGCGGTTATCGAAGCACAAAAATGGCTAGATACTTCTTGGGAAAACAGAAAAGAAGCAGCAAAAATCTTAAGTAAGAAAAAGTATGTTTATGCACCAGTCAAGGTACTTGAAAAATCGATGATTGGAACGTTTCAATTCCTAAAAGGAAAAGAGTCTGAGCCAAATCCTATGTTTAATGTATTTGCCAATGATTATGCTGCTTATCCATACTATAGTCATGGTATGTGGTTTATTACACAGATGTATAGATGGGGTCAAATTGACACACCACTGGATATGAAAAAAACAATTGAGTCAGTTTATAGACCTGATTTGTTTGCAAAAGCGGCTGAAGCGGTAGGATATAGTTTACCTCCAAGTCCTTGGAAAGTAGATGGTGTTGATGAGTTTAATAAATTTATCGATGGCAAAGTTTATGATCCAAATAAAGCGGTTGAGTATATCTACGATGTCAAAGTACAGCATGCAAAAGTCTCTCAAGAAGCGCTTGCAAAAGTAAATACTTGGACAGTAGAGACAAAACAACCAAAGTATGTATGTCCTTATGGACCTGCAGGGTGTGCTGATCCAAAGTATGTGATTAAGTAATAAAAATATGTGCAAAAAGGGAAATAAGTGGAAAACAAATTAAAAGATAGGGCAGCAAAAATTATACTGCCCCTTATCGTACTCTTTTTATTGATCCAAATGTGGTCTGGTTTAGCGACTATTGTGGAAGATTTCCCAACGCCTACTGATACATGGAGTGCGGCAACAGAGGTTTTAGCAGATCCATTTTATGTAGAGAGTGAAGATGATAAAGGTATTGCGTGGCAAGTGTTAAACTCCTTGCAACGTGTTTTTGGTGGATTTGCATTAGCAATTTTAGTAGGTGTGCCAGTTGGTTTGATGATCGGTATGAATAAATATTTTCAATATGCACTTGATCCTTATATTCAAATATTTAAGCCAGTTTCACCATTGGCATGGCTTCCGTTATTGCTTTTTATCTTTAGGGATATTGATATGACCGCCATTACGACTATATTTATCACTTCAATTTGGCCAATTATTATTAATACGGCGTTAGGTGTGAGAAGTGTTAGTGAAGATTATCTCAATGTCGCAAAAGTGCTTCAGTTTAGAGCTCTAGAGAAGATTACACAAATTATTCTTCCTGTCGCTGTACCTTATATCTTTACAGGTATGCGATTAAGTCTTGGTATCGCATGGCTTGTGATTGTAGCAGCTGAAATGCTTACTGGTGGAATTGGAATTGGATTTTGGATTTGGGATGAATATAACAATCTTAACTATCATAATATCATTATAGGGATTATTATCGTTGGTCTTGTAGGTTGGATATTGGATGTCATTATGGGATTCATCGCTGATTTCTTTGATTATAGAAAGAGAGGGAGAGCATAATGAGTGAATTTTTAAGTTTAAAAAAAGTTGATAAAGCTTTTCCTCTTGGCGGGGGAAAAGAGTATGTGGCTGTAACGGATGTTAATTTAGAAATTAAAGAGAATGAAATTATCTCTATTATCGGACACTCTGGCTGTGGTAAATCGACTATTTTAAATATGATTGCTGGGCTTGATTTGGCAACTGGTGGCACAATTACTTTAGATGGTAGTGAGATTAGAGGTCCAGGACCAGAACGTGCAGTTGTTTTTCAAAATCACTCACTGCTTCCTTGGATGACAGTGTATGGAAATATTGAGATGGCTGTTAAAAAAGTGATGCCTGAACTTTTACCATTAGAATTGAAAAGTCGTGTTGAGAAGTTTATATCTATGGTGGGATTAGATCATGCCAAAGATAAATATCCAGGAGAGATATCTGGTGGTATGAAACAGCGTGTGGGAATTGCCAGAGCACTCTCTATCAAGCCTGATGTTCTTTTGATGGATGAACCTTTTGGCGCACTCGATAGTTTAACACGTGCCAATCTTCAAGAGCATTTGATGCGTATACAAGGTACGCTTAAAAATACGGTTATTATCATTACCCATGATATAGACGAAGCAGTACTTTTAAGTGATAGAGTTGTCATGATGACCAATGGCCCAAGTGCCACTATTGGTGAAATTTTAGAAGTGAAATTAGATCGTCCAAGAGATAGGTTAGAACTTCAAGAAGATCATGAATATATCAGATGTCGTGAAGCTATTTTAGAATTTCTCTATAAAAAATTTGCAAAAGAGGATGAATAATTTTTGTCAAACCACCTTTGGGTGGTTTGATCAGGCAGTATCAGAATTGATATAAAACCCATCATGTACTTCCTTGTGCTGATCTGCTTGTTCAAACTATCTATACAAGGAGCATAATGAAAGAGTTTCTAAAAGTTTATGAGGAACACCAAGAAGAGATAGAGCGATTTATCATATCCACACTTAAAAACAATGGTTCTATCATAGTTGAAGCACCAAGTCACTACAAAAAAGTATTTAACACCTTTCCTTCCATGGAGCTTCTATATATCACGGATAAAGAGTTTAAACAGACTTCACCTAATGTCTTGAAGAAAAGAAATGAGATCTCTGCAAAAGGGAGAGATCGTACTTATTTAATTTCTAAAGTGACAGAAAAAGAAGATGATTTTTCGATAAGCCAACCCTATATCAGTTCTGCAAGTGGACGCATGTGTGTTACTGTTATGAAAAAAGAGGGTGATAAAAATATCTTTATGGATTTTGGATTGGCTGGGTTATTGGGAAGATTAGGACTTATTGAGTTACATCCTGCATTTAATAATTTTACAAAAAGTTTCTATTTAGCAGTTGGATTTTCATTGATGGCATTTGCATTTATTGCTGTTGTGTATGCAATTTTTGGTTATATATCCCATCTTTTCATAGATCATAGTTTTACACTTGAGGGGCTGTTTAAACCCATAGTTGCTTTGACTTTGGGACTTGCAATATTTGATTTAGCCAAAACAATTTTAGAGAGAGAAGTCTTTTTTAAAAACTATGCCAAAGAGGATGAAGATGCCAAAGTTTTGACAAAATTTTCAATTGCAATTATCATCGCACTCTCTATCGAAGCACTCATGGTTGTTTTTAAAATAGCACTGCATGATTATTCTCAAATGATTTATGCGCTTTATTTGATACTAGGTATTGCGTCGATTATCCTATCTTTAGGAAGCTATAGTTATTTATCCAGAAAAATGATTAAAAATTAATCATAATAATGAATATAAAATAAAAATATATGACTATAATTTATTCAAAATAATAGACAGGAGTATATATGGCAAGTGGATTTAAGGCATTAAAAGGACAAGGACATGCACCGACATTGTTTATGGCCTTTTTATATTTTGATATGAGTTTTATGGTTTGGACAATGTTAGGACCATTAAGTACTGAAATTTCTGAAGCATTAGCAGCAGGTGGATATATGATTAGTGCAGGAGAAAAAGCAACACTACTTGCGCTTCCTATACTATCAGGTGCGATTTTAAGAATTTTACTTGGGTTTGGTGTTGATAAGTTAGGTGCTAAAATGACTGCTTTGATTTCACAAGCAGTGGTAATCTTAGCACTATTAATGGCTTATTTTTTAGGTGATAGTATCACTTACAATCAACTTCTTATTGTAGCACTTGGGTTAGGTTTTGCTGGAGCTTCTTTTGCTGTGGCACTTCCTCAAGCGGGACAATGGTACCCACCAAAGCTACAAGGTATTGTACTTGGTATTGCTGGTGCTGGTAATATTGGTGTGGTAATAGACTTTCTATTTGCACCAAAGATTGCTGAAAAGTGGGGTTGGGAGAGTGTGTTTTTAGTAGGTGCAGTGATGGCTATTGTGACATTTATCGCTTATGCTTTTTTAGCCAAAGACGCACCAGCTTCGGTGTATACGCCAAGAGTTAAAAAATTAAAAGATTATGGAAAGTTACTCAAAGATAAAGATACATGGTGGTTTAACCTCTTTTATGCCGTATCATTTGGTGGATTTGTAGGATTTGCTGGATATATGAAAGTTTATTTGATGAATACGTATCAAGTGGACATGGCTGCATTTGGTGTAGATATATTAGATGAAAGCAATGTAAAAGTTGTAGCTGGTTATTTTGGTGCACTATGTATTTTTGCAGGGGCGGTACTTAGACCAGTTGGTGGGTCAATAGCAGATAAAATTGGTGGTATTAAATCACTTTACTTTTTTTATGGACTCGTAGCGCTTTTAGTGGCAGTATCGGCATTTGTAAAATTGCCATTTTTCTTGGCGATCATCGTATTGTTTTTTATCATGGCAAACCTGGGTATGGCAAATGGAGCGGTTTTTCAACTGGTTCCTCAAAGATTTGGTAAAGATATTGGTATCATGACAGGTATCGTTGGTGCTGCTGGTGGTATTGGTGGTTTTTTACTGATCAAAACACTAGGATGGTCAAAAGGTGCATTTGATGGCTATACAGCTGGATTTATTATATTTGCATTGATTGTTTTAGTAGCCATTGCAGGTATCTCATTTGTTAAAACAAGATGGAGAACCACTTGGGGTGTTCAATCTGGTGGTATTATTTAGTAAAAACATTTATGGGGTAAAAGGGGAGATTAATTTTCTTTTGCTCTTTATAAGGATTTAGGTACTTTTATTTATGGCAAATATCAAATTATCAGGTTTTACATTGGCTAAGGGTAAAGAGCTCAAAGGTGATGATGCTTTTGCATTTAAAAATATGGAAAACCTTACCGTCGCAGTAGTATGTGATGGTGTTGGAAGTGCAACATATGGTGCAGAGGCAGCTCAAAGAGTGTGTAGTTATCTTCTTACCAATCTCAAAGGTCGTCCTACTTCATGGAGTCTACAAAAATCAATTACCCATTTTCTTAAAAATATCAATAAAATTCTTTATACGGAATCTATGGATTCCTATGAGCGAGAAGAGTTAGTGACTACAGTGACGCTTGTGGTCATAGAAGGTAATCGTCTTTATGGTTCTAATGTAGGAGATAGTCGTATTTATCTTCTTAGAGATGAACAGCTGTTACAGCTCTCTTATGATCACAGTATAGAAGATGAAGCCATGGCTGGTGTACTTAGCCAAGCAATAGGTATTAGTGATAGTATCGAACCGCATTATTTTGAAAATGATATTAATCAAAATGATAAGATCTTAATGTGCAGTGATGGACTCTATACCGTCATGAGTGAAGATAAACTGAAGTCAGGAGTTTCTGCAGGAGCGCATTATCTTGTAAAACGTGCAAGTACACTGATGGAAGATAACCTTCCTGATGATACTACAGCTGTAGTCATAGATATTTTAGAAACAGATCGTAGAAGTATTCTTAAACAAGCAAAACTCATCATCCCTCAAACGCTTAAAAAAGAGCAGGTTATTGATGGATATAGGCTCATTAAACCTTTGGTACAAAATAATCGAACATGGGAATGTGAGCAAAATGGCGTTAACTATGTCATCAAATTTGCCCCCATAGAGGTACTGGATGATGAGCGTATTTTAGATCTTTATGTCAAAGAGGCATGGAATGCTATACGGCTTAAAGCTGGCTACTTTCCAAAAGCGGTTATTCCTAAAAATAGGAGTCATAGATATTATGTGATGCAGATGATCAAAGGGGATGAGGTCAAACAGTATATCAACAAGAGGTTGCTTTCTATCGATGAAGGTGTTCATTTAGCCAAATTTTTACTAGAGATGAATCAGTATTTGCTTAAATTTGATCTCGTACACGGTGATATCAAACCTGAAAATATTATCAGAGCACAGAGAAAAGGTAAAACCTATTATAAAATGGTAGATTTTGGAAGTATTGTCGAGATATTTTCTATAAATTCAAGAGCTGGGACACCTTCTTATCTTGCTCCTGAACGCTTTATGAGTGAGAGTGTGACAGAGCAAAGTGAGATATTTTCTATAGGTGTTGTTTTATATGAGACATTGACTGGAAAATTACCTTATGGTGAAATTGAGCCATTTCAAAATCCAAGTTTTAAAAAGCCCAAAGATCCAACACTGCTCAACCCAAAAATCCCAAAATGGTTTGGAAGTATCATACTGCGTGCAATTTGTCTTGATACAGAGTGTCGTTATAAAAATTATTCAGAGATGCTATATGAGTTAGAAAATCCAGAAAAAGTGAAACCATTTTTTGATAAAAGTTTATCACTCATTGAAAGAGCACCAGTTTTAGTCTATAAAACAGGATTTATCATTATGCTCTGTATCAACTTCTTTTTACTTTTCAAACTCTATTTATAATATCAAATAAAAAATAGTAGTGAAAAGAGTGCAGTTAAGATATAAATATTCACTGAAATATTTTTAAAAAAATCTACACCGTTTTTACTAAATATCTTTGTAAGCCTTGAGACTCTAACAGGTGCTTTGAGGCTTTTTAAAAAACCTTTTTCACCTACCTTTGTAAGTCTTTTGATACCAGGTTTTCCGTAGGTAGAAGCATTTAAAAACATCTTTTTACTTGTTTTATCTTTAAGTAAACGATAGTAAATGACACTATCTTTTCCAAGCACTTTCATAAGGGCTCCACTCTCTTTTCCAAACGCTTTTGCAAATCCTAAAGAATTTTTATACGCTTTCATATTTGGTGCACTGTTTATGAGCTTTAGGCTTGTATTTACCCCCGTTGCTTTTGTCGTGGTATAGATCTCTTCAAAAAAAGTTTTTATAGGTTTGATATCTCTAGTTTTTTTTACATTTTTAGCAGAAGTGATGATAAACTTCTCTAGCCATTTTGGCATTTTTCCAGATTTTCTGACAAACTTTAAAAGACTCACACCTCCTTTGACCGGAGCACTAGTTCCTGCTGTCATCATAGTTGCCCCTGTAGCAACGACACCAATGGTTGATAACCCTACCAAAACATTATCAACTTCCTCTCCTTTTAAATGGTGGTAGCCTTCAATGGTTAAATCACGCAAATCACCAAAAAGAAAAAAATCACTAATCCCCGCCGAAACTTGACCGATAGTTTCATCACTTTTCCCATAGAGTACACCCTCTAAAGCCTTGGTACTTTTATATTCATATGAAGCACGCTCTTTTTCTAATTCATCAAAGAGTTTTTGTGCTGTAGGATTGTTTTTGACATAGTCATATTTTAAGAAAAATTCTAGATATTCAGAGGCTTCAGCATACTTTTTTTGTTCAATATATTTAACAGTTTGAGGTACGGGGTTGATGCGTTTGAGTGCTTCAAAATGTACCTTTTGCTTCATCTCATAATGATCATACACCATGAATGCAGAGAACATAAATATGATAATTGCAATAGACTTTATTAATACTTTCATAAAAGAATTATATCACAAAACCGCATGTAAGCGATTGTCTTGTATTATCACAAGCATGAAAAATGTATATAAAGAAGTTTCCTCACTTGATAAAAAATGTTACAACAGCTACCATCTGAGCGAAGAATTGCTCATGGAACATGCCGCCCTTGGTTTAAAAAATGCCTTGCCAAAAAACTCTCAATCTATACTTATCGTTGCTGGACCTGGTAATAATGGTGCTGATGGTATTGCACTTGCGCGTATGATTGCTGGAACGCTTTCACAAGTTTCACTTTATCTACCTTATGGTGTAAAATCACAGATGGCAAAACTGCAACTAAAACGTGCACAAAGTGTTGGTGTTAAAATTGTTGATGGACTAAGCAGTGCAGATGTTTTTGTAGATGCACTTTTTGGTTCAGGGCTTAGTAAGCCATTGGATTTAAAAGCAGTTGAAATTGTCAAAGCTTTAAATGCCAATAGTGGATATAAAATAGCTTGTGATATGCCAACAGGTATTGATATGGAGGGTAAGATAAAAGAGGTTGCTTTTATCGCTGATACTACAATTACCATGGGTGGATTCAAAGAGGCACTTTTTAGTGACATGGCAAAAGACTTTACAGGTAAGATAAAATGTATAGATTTAGGTGTGAGTTCTAAACTGTATGGCGAAAATTGTCAGACATATCTTTTAGAGAAAAAAGATATGAAACTGCCTCATCGTATCTCAAAAAACTGTCATAAAGGTGACTTTGGACATCTTTCCGTTGTAGCAGGGAAAAAACAAGGTGCAGGCGTAATCGCTGCAAAAGCTGCGTATGCATTTGGTGCAGGACTCGTGACAGTAGTGGAAAACGAACCTTATACCGTACCTTATGAGCTTATGAGTAGCACAACTTTGCCACATAACAATACAGCAGTTTGTATCGGCATGGGACTTGGAAATCAGTTTGATAATGATTGTCTTTCAAAATTTTTATTGCTCCACGATCAACCTATACTCATTGATGCAGATCTTTTTTATCGCGATATTTTGGTTGAAGTATTAGAGCAGAAAAACAATCTTGTTTTAACGCCACATCCAAAAGAGTTCGCTTCACTTTTAAAAATGACAAATCTTGCTGATGTCACAGTTGGAGCGATTCAAAAAGATCGCTTGAAATATATAAAGCTTTTTAGTAAAAAGTATCCAAAAGTTGTAATTGTCCTCAAAGGTGCAAATACACTAATTGCCCATGAAGGCAATGTCTATATCCAAAAATTTGGCTCTAATGTACTTAGCAAAGGTGGAAGTGGTGATGTATTAGGGGGATTAATTGGCTCATTGCTAGCTCAGGGTTATAGCCCAATTGAAGCAGCTATCACAGGTACGTTGGCACATGCCTTTTCAGCAAAAAATTTTAAGAAAAATAGTTATGCACTTACACCTGAAAATTTGATCGAAGGGGTTAAATGTCTTTAAAAAAAATTGTGATACTTTTTAGTGGTGAGGGAAGTAATCTTGAAAATATTATCAAAAAACTACATCAAAAAAGTGTTATTGTTGTAGCCGCCATCACCAATAACCCTCAGGCAAAGGGGATAGAAAAGGCTAAAAATCTTGGTGTTGATGTTGTAGTTATCGATCATAAAGAGTTTGATTCAAGAGAATCTTTTGATGCCAAATTGGTTAAAACTATTCAAGATTTTGAAGTGGAATTGACGGTTTTGGCAGGTTTTATGAGAATTTTGACTCCTATTTTTACCGATCACATTAAAGCAATTAATATACATCCATCATTATTGCCATTATTTAAAGGGGCAAATGCGCTGGAAAGAAGTTTTGCGTCGGAGATGAAAGTAGCAGGTATCAGTGTGCATGAGGTAATCACTGAACTTGATGCAGGAAAGATTATTATGCAAAAATGTTTTGATAAATCAAATATGGATTTTGACACATTTAAAAAGAGAATTCACGAGTGTGAACACGAACTCTTTCCAAATGCTGTGTTGGAGATGTTAGCTGCCCATTAGAGGTGTGAACGCTCCACCTTTATACTTATACGCTTCTGCAAAGCCAAATACAGCTCTACCGCTGTATGGCGTTAATTCAAATAGATAAAAATCTGCCATCTGTTCATAAATAGAAGATTTTTCACCAAATTTTTCATTAAAAAGACTTATGATCTCTGAAAATTTCTTATCGTCTCTTTGGATATTTAAGATATCAACATCAAGTGTAATACGTTTTCGAGCAAAACTATTTTTTGATTCTGACTCATCTTCAATGAACATGATAGATGCAGTTGGTGTTTTTAAAAGATTGTTAGTATGTTGTGCCATTTTACTGATACAGATATAAAATTTCTTCTCTTGTGATACAAATGGTGCATAACTACAATGGGGTTTTTGTTTGTTATTTATTGATGAAATGGTTAAAGTATCAAACTGATCTATAAATTCTATTGGGTCTATTTGCGACATTATTTTCCTCTTTTGTTTAAATTAGACATGTTCAAAGCCTTCACTCAATTGTTCAAGTTTACTACTTTGATCTGAAATTTCTCTAACGGCAGTATCAATTTTTTGAGAATTCTCTTTGATGGTTTCAGATTTATCAGATACATGTTGGATTTTGTTATTGATATCTTCTAAGTGATCAGATTGTTTTTCAAAGTCACTACTAAATTGATCTAAAGTAGTGACAGTTTTATTTAAAAGTGCCTCTGTTTTTGAAAAGTTTTGGTTGATATCTTCTATTCCAGTTACGAGATTTACAAATGTATCTTGTGTATCATTGGCATTTTGTGAAACTTGATTGATATTTCCTTGCATTGTTTTTACAACTTGTGCTATCGTAGCTGCATTTTGAAGAGACACTTCAGCTAATTCTCTTATCTTATCTGCAACAACTGCAAAACCTCGTCCATGCTCACCAGCACGTGCTGCTTCTATCGCTGCATTTAAAGCGATAAGGTTTGTTTCATTTGCGATATTAGATATGATGTCGATAGTATTATTAATATCTTGAGAATGTACACTTAAACTGTCAATCGCATTAATAGTTTGTTTGACTGCATCAGAAGCAATTTCTGTATCACGAATATTTGTATGAATGACATTTTTGATAATATTGATATCTTCAATCGTGTGATGTGATTCTTTAGTAAGTGCAGACAAACTCTTATTAAGTGTTGAATTTACACTTAAAATATTATCAGTATATTGTTGGATAGTCTCCAACTCTTCATTTTGTGCAGAAATGTTTTTACTATTTTCCGAAACTTGATCAGATGCAAATGAGGCATTTTTAACTATATTTGTCGATTGCTCTACAACATTATCAATAACAGGCTTAATACCTTGTGACATCTCTTTTAGTGCGATAAATGTTCTTCCTATCTCATTTTTATTATAATTTTTTACGTGCTCTTGTTCTAATATATCATCAACATCAAATTTACCTTTTTGAATTCTTTTCATAGCTTTTAATATATTTTCTAGTCTTGATGTGACTTCTTTATAAAATAGTAACAAAATAGCACCAATGACTAAAAAGAGATTTAAAAACCATGCAATAGACATAGTGGTAATGAGATTTAAAAGATCACTATTATAGTTTTTCAAATCTATTTGAACATTTTCAGTAGCAATAATATCTCCATCTACCCAGCTAGGATGACACATGATACACTCATTTTGAGCAACAACAGGTCTAGAGATCATGAAAAATTCTTTTCCCTCTCTTATGATTTTTTTGCTTCGCTCTTTGGCGTCTTTATGTTCTTTGAAATATACTATCTCTTCACTCTCAAATGGCAATGCTTTATTTTTTGGATTTAATGGATTTAATGAGGCTTGTTTAAAAAACACCTCTCCTTGTGAAACCTCTGTAAATTTACTAAAAATTTCATTTTGAATTTCTTGTGGTACTTCACTACTAGTACCACTAAAAAATTTTTCATTGCGACTTTCAAGTAAAACATCTGCAAAATCTAAAATTGATTTTCCCTTGGAGTATAATTTTTCTTCAAGTGAATCTTTATTTTGTTGATATAGATAAAAATATGAAGATGTAGTGATAGAGATGATAATTCCAAATAGTACTATTGCAAACATGGGACCTAATTCTATACTGCGCATACGATACATAATTGTACTAATCATATATTTCTCCCATATTTTATTAATATATTGTAGTATATATCGGCTATTTATAAAACTTTTTTACATAAATTTATAAATAGCGTAAAAAACTATTGACAAATCAGGTTTAATTGGATAAAATCTCAGACTCAAAACGGATAGTTCTTATACAATCTGAATTTGAAAACGACGGAGTGTAGCGCAGCCTGGTTAGCGCACCTGGTTTGGGACCAGGGGGTCGAAGGTTCGAATCCTTTCACTCCGACCATTTATAAAAGTAATAACCCTTATGGTGAGATTAGCTCAGTTGGTTAGAGCACTGGTTTGTGGTGCCGGGGGTCGCGGGTTCGAATCCCGTATCTCACCCCATAAGCTTGGCGTATTATGCGCTCGTGGCTCAATTGGATAGAGCAACAGACTTCGGATCTGTAGGTTATAGGTTCGACTCCTATCGAGCGTGCCACTTTTTATTGTTAGTTATTGTGCGCTCGTAGCTCAGCTGGATAGAGCATCGCCCTTCTAAGGCGAGGGTCTTAGGTTCGAATCCTAACGGGCGTACCACCTTTACTTTAATAAAGTAAAGAATTATTTTAGTAAAAAGAAGATATTATCTCTTTTTACAATTACTTGTGCGGACGTGGTGGAATTGGTAGACACGCCAGACTTAGGATCTGGTGCCTCACGGTGTGAAGGTTCAAGTCCTTTCGTCCGCACCATCTTTCAATTTGTAAAATCAACTATTTCTAATAAATTTTATAAGGTCTTTTATGCGTATTGAGAGAAACTCTATATATGTTGAATTAGATGAGAATGGAACAATACTTAATTTAAATTCGACGCTTCAAGATTGTCCTATTAATACACAAGATTTTATTGGAAAAAATTGGTTTGACACTTTTATCGAAGTATCTGATCGTGAAAAAGTTTTAGTAGTCTTCAGAGGACTTTTTGAAGAAAAAACTCAAAAGTGGAAAACATATAAAAATGATATAAAATGCGAAGATAGATACCGTTTAATTGATTTCACAAATGAAATTGTAATGAGAAACGGCCAAAAAATATTATGTTCAGATGGTATTGAACATATTTACAATAATTGATATATTTTTATGGAGACTTATCATTTTATAATCACAGGAAAAGTGCAAGGTGTATTTTATAGAAAGACTATTCAGCAAATGGGTTCACTTGGACACATTAGAGGGTATGTTAGAAATCTTCAAAATGGTAATGTAGAAGTTGTTGCAGATCTTTATGAAGATCAATTAGATGAATTTACCATGGTACTTAAAAATGGCTCTCCTTCAAGTGCTGTAAAAGATGTTACTTATACTATTGTCGAGCTTGATGAAGATGACTTACTTTATGATGGTTTTGAAATAAGATATTAAAAAAGGTGTATAATTAGGTAAAGGAAAGTTGAATCATAAAAAGGATCAACTATGAAATACCTAAAAAAAGCAATTTTTACAGAAATAGATACAGTTAATGATCGTATCATTGAAATCCGCCGGGATCTTCATAAGCACCCTGAACTCTCTGGTCAAGAAGAACATACATCATCTTTTGTAAAAGGTATTCTTGAGGCTAGCGGATATATTATAAAAGAATTTGACGACCATTTTGGATTGATTGCTGATTTAAAAATTGACGATAGTGTAAAAACTGTTGCTATTCGTGCTGACATGGACGCACTTCCAATTTTAGAGCAGACGGGAAAAGAGTATGCATCAGAGGTTGAAGGGATCATGCATGCTTGTGGACATGATAGTCATACAGCGATTGCACTTGGTTCAGCAATGGCACTCTCTAAATTTAAAGATAAACTTCATGGGAATATCAGATTTATTTTTCAGCCTTCTGAAGAGAGTAAAGATGGTGGTAGTACTGAGATGATTGATGGGGGTTGTTTAGATGGTGTAGAAGCTATTTTTGGATTACATGCCTACCCATATCTAAATACAGGACAAATTGGATTTAAATATGGTGTGATGATGGCATCAGCAGATATTTTTACCATAGAAGTTTTTGGTATATCTGCACATGGTGCAAGACCACATGAGGGTGTAGATGCAATATTAGTAACTTCTATGATTGTTAACTCACTTAATCATATTGTATCTCGAAAAATAGATCCATTACATCCTGCTGTTATTTCTCTTGGAACGATTGAAGGTGGAAAGGCTTCAAATATAATATGTGATCATGTGCTTTTAACAGGAACGGTACGAACGGTAAATGAAAGTATTCGAAATAATATACCTCAAATGATGGAAGAGTCTATCAAAGGAGTTTGTAAGTCCATGGGTGCAACTTACAATTTTGACTATAAATTTGGACAACCAGAACTTATTAACCATGATGAAATGGTAGATATATTACTTAATGAGGCTACTTCAATTATTGGAAAAGATAACTGTATAGATTTGATAGACCCTGTTATGGGTGGAGAAGATTTTTCAGAGTATTTACAACTTGTTCCCGGTGCTTTTTTTAGGCTTGGTACATGTAATAAAGAGAAACAGACCTGTATACCACAGCATAATAGTAGATTTGATGTAGATGATGATGCATTAAAAGTTGGCATGAAAGTCTTATCTGCTTGTGCTTTAAAAATTTTAGATAAAAAGTAATGTTATGGAAAATACTATTATTCTTCTTCAAATACCTAATGACTTAAATTATTTTGATTTGATTGAGACAATCATATATAAACTCTCATCTGGAATTCATTTTTCAAAACAAGATGAAAAAGATATGGTTAATGCTACAAAAGAGCTTATTGAAAATAGTATTTTGCATGGGTATAAGGAGCTTACGGGATTTATCGAAGTTACATTTCATACTTTTGAATATGGTCTCCGTGTTGATGTACGGGACTGGGGACTTCCTATGTCACCAAAAAAGCAAGTTTCAGTACCGATTGATCTTCAAGAAGATAAAGGTTTTAACCGTGTCTATAATTTGACTGACACATTTGAATATCTTAATCTTGGTAAAGAGGGAAAAAAGTTTACCATTATCAAATATTCTGCACATCCTGTCTTCCCTCCATCAACTGATTCTTTAATTAGTGAAGTAGCGCAAGTTAATGTAGTAAATAAACAGATAGAAGTGGAAATTCGTCATTTTCAAGAAGGTGATGAAGAGGACATTGCAAAACTTATTTATCAAAACTATGGGCATAGTTATATCAAAGATCTTTTCTATTATCCAAAACAAATCTTGGAGTATCACGGTACAAAATTTTTCTCAATTGTAGCACTTATTGAAGATGAAATTGTAGGGCATTTTGCTTTAATAAAAGTGCCAAAATCAAATATAGCAGAAGTTGGTATTGTTGTTGTAAACCCAAAATATAAGGGTTTAGGTATTATGAATAAAATGTTTGATAAGTTAATTAAACATGCAAAAAAGTTAGAGCTTGATGCGATTTTTGGTGAAGCAATGATGTATCATACTTTTAGCCAAAAAAGTAATCTCTCTCATGGCTTTGTTGAAAGTGCACTTCTTTTAGGAAAGGTTCCTGCCGTAGTTGATATAGAACAAAATTTACTCACAAAAAATTTGTTAAGAGGATCTTTACTTATTGGATATAAGATATTTAATCATAAAATAAAAAAATTAAATATACCAACAATATATTATGATCAAATTATCAAGACATATGAAAATGCAAATCTTAATTTTGAAATCTCTTTAGCCAAAACAAGTACTCAAAAACACCATACACATTTGCAATATGATTATGATCCTATTTCAGAAATTGCAATTATTACTATAGATGGTTATGGTAAATATTTTGAACATAAATTTGTTGATACTCTACAACAATTACGATCTAAACATTGTCATATGATTTATGCAGATATCTGTCTAGAGCATAATCCAAATATAGACAAGATTGTAAAAAAAATAGGCAAGAGAGGCTTTTTTTATTCAGGTGTACTTTTTTTAAGATATCAAAATAGAGATTATCTTAGATTACAAAATAAACATAGTGAGATTATTGGTAAAAAAAATATAAAGTGTTATTCTGACTTTTGTACATCACTTCTTGAATTTATCAAAAAAGATGAGAAAAGGGTAAAGAAACTTTAGTTACACTATATTTTTCTATAGGGGGAAAATATGAAAGAAACTATGGTTACAATATTTGCTGAATATGCAGCAATTATTGTCTTTTTGCATGTGCTTTCGGCAGTAGTATGGGTTGGTGGTATGATCGCTATACGCGTAGCTGTGCATCCAAGTCTGCAAAGTATTGAAGAGCCAAAGATCAAGCTTGGTAAAACATTACAAATTGTTGGTAGGTTATTTAATCTTGTAATTCCATTTATTATTATCTTAATAATTACTGCTGTTTTGATGGCAATTGGCTTAGGTTTTAAAGGAACAGATCTTTATTGGCTTATTCATGTAAAAGAAGTGATTTGGACTATCATGGTTGTTAATTTTACATATATGTATATTAAAAGAAATAAGGCTCAAAAACTATTTGATTCTAATGACCTAGCAGGGGCTAAAATGAATGTTTCAAGGCTTCCTAATCTATTACTACCTATCAATATTATATTAGGTGTATTGGCAATTTTTTCTGGAGTTGTACTTAGAGGATTTTAATTGAGGATGCTTTATGGGATTTAATCCCATAAAGTCTTTTTTCTACAGTGCTGCTTTTGCAGCGTCAGCTACTTTTGTAAATGCAGCAGCATCGTTCATAGCCATATCAGCTAAAATTTTTCTATCCATTTCGATACCAGCTTTGTTCAAACCGTGGATAAATTTTGAATAACTTATACCATTTAATCTACAAGCAGCATTGATTCTAGTGATCCAAAGTCTTCTGAAGTCTCTTTTTTTGTTTCGTCTATCTCTGTAAGCATAAACTAATGATCTCTCTAATTGTTCTTTCGCTTTTCTAAAATGTTTTCTTCTTCCGCTAAAGAAACCTCTTGCTTGTTTTAGAAGCTTTTTATGTCTTCTTCTTCTGACTACACCAGTTTTTACTCTCATGTTTTTCCTTTACCTTTTTGGGTGTCACTTTTGTGAACTTGTCCTATCTCTAGGAGGAATTAAATGGTCTTTATTAACGACCAGAAACTTTTTTCTATTTACCTAACATTGATTTCACTGATTTTACATCAGCTTTGTCAATTGTCTGAGGACTTCTTAAACCAACTTTTCTTTTTTGGTCTTTTTTAGTCAAGATATGACTACGAAATGCAGATCCTCTTTTGATACTACCATTTTTTTTAACTTTGAAACGCTTTTTAGCGCTACTAACAGTTTTCATTTTAGGCATGTTTTCTCCTTATCAATTTTTTAGGAACAGCCATTATATCTGATTAAATTAAGGAAGGGCTTAAGAGGTGGCTAAACCTCTTAAAATATGTGGTTTTTGAAGTTATTTTTCTTTATCTTTTTTAGGAACAGTATACATGTTGATATATCGTCCTTCAAATTTTGGTTCATGCTCTTTATTTGCAACATCTTCAACCATAGGCCAAACGCGGTTAAGTACATCTTTCCCAGCTTGAGGATTTGCCATTTCGCGACCACGTAAAAATACTCTAAATTTTACATGTTTACCAGCTTCTAAAAACTCTCTTGCATGTTTTATTTTATAGTTGATATCATTTTCAGCAATTTTTACAGAAAGTTTAATCTCTTTAACTTCGATTTTTTTCTGATTTTTCTTTGCTTCTTTTTTCTTTTTCTCTTGTTGGTATTTGAATTTACCATAATCCATGATTTTGCAAACTGGAGGTTTTGCATCAGGAGCGATAAGTACTAAATCCATGCCCATTTCATTAGCTATAGCTAGTGCTTCTTGTGATGAAATGATACCATGTTGGGTTCCATCATCACTACTACAACGTACTTCTGGGAATCTTATCTCATCATTTAGCTTTGTTGTGTCTTTCTTTCCTCTGCTTCTATTCAAAAGTGTACCTCATCCATTTTTTCCTTTATTATATTATAAAATTCAGCTTTGGTTAAATTATACTGTTTTCTTTCTCTTCTATCCCTTAAAGCGACAGTTTTGTTCGTCATTTCTTCATCTCCAACTACCAAGATCATTGGAACTCTTTGCTTTTCAGCAGTTCTAATACGCTTATTGAGACTCTCATTTTTAGAAGAAACTTCACAATCAATTTCCATCATCTGCATCTCTTTTTCTAACTCTTTTGCATACTCTAAATGTGCATCAGCAATTGGTACAATGATTACTTGTGTAGGTGCGATAAAGAAAGGAAATTCACCAGCTGTATGTTCGATAAGAATTCCAATAAATCTCTCAAATGAGCCTAAAATAGCACGATGTATCATTACTGGCTGTGATTTTTCATTGTTATGATCTGTATATTCAAGCTCAAATCGTTCAGGCAAATTAAAATCTACTTGAATTGTTCCACACTGCCATTTTCGTTTAAGGGAATCAAGAATTTTGATATCAATTTTTGGACCATAAAATGCTCCACCACCTTCATCAACACCATAAGCGATACCATTATCATCAAGAGCATCTTTCAACCCTTGTGTTGCAGAGTCCCAAATAGCGTCTTCACCGATAGCTTTTTCAGGTTTTGTTGAGACTTCAAGCGTATAGGCAAAGCCAAAACTCTTCATGATGTCATCTACAAATCCAAGTACTTCAATAACATTATCTTTGATTTGTTCAGGTGTACAGAAGATATGTGCATCATCTTGTGTAAACTCTCTTACTCTGAAAAGTCCATGCATTGCACCTGACATTTCATGTCGATGCACTACACCATATTCAAAAAATTTCAGTGGTAAGTCCCTATAGCTTCTCACATCGTTTTGATAGACTTTGATGTGTCCTAAACAGTTCATTGGTTTGATACCATACTCTACATCATCAATTGTAGTAAAGTACATGTTCTCGCCATAGTTTTGGTAGTGACCTGAAACTTTCCATACGTCAGATCTTAAAATTTCTGGACCACGTACAGGTTGGTAACCTCTTTTTCTATGTGCTGTAAAAAGTAGTGCTTCTAGCTTACTTCTTAGGCGTGAACCATTTGGAAGCCAGATAGGAAGTCCTGCACCTACTTCTTCATCAAATGTAAAAAGTTTTAAATCAGTAGCCAGTTTTCTATGGTCTCTTTTTTTTGCTTCTTCAATCATTGCAAGATGCTCTTTGAGGCTCTCTTTGTCTGCAAAAGCAGTTCCGTAAACACGAGTAAGCATCTCTCTTTTTTCATCTCCACCTAAGTATGCTCCAGCAACACGTGTTAGTTTAAAGTTGTGTAAAAGTTTTGTATTTGGAACATGTGGTCCACGGCAAAGATCTTCAAATTCACCTTGTTTGTAAATTGTGATATTGTCATCTTCGATACGTTTAAGTACCTCTTGTTTGAGGTCATCATCTGCAAATTTTTCTAGTACATCAGTTTTAGAAATACTGTATTGTTCAATCGGAAATTTTTTCTTGATGAGAGATTTCATCTCTTTTTCGATCTTTTTGAGATCTTCGTCATTTATCTTTTCAGTAGTTCTAAAATCATAATAAAATCCATCTTGGATGACTGGACCTACAAAAAATTTTGCATCTGGGTGAAGTTTTTTTATCGCTTGCGCCATAAGGTGCGCGGTAGAGTGTCTGATAATCTCCAGTGACGCATCTGAGTTATCAAAATATATATTATCTCCACTTAAACCTTGAGCTTCGGCAGTTTGTGTATCGATGATTTGATCATCTTTTTTTATGCCTATTACGATCTCTTCCACTAAAACCTCTTTTTTCTATAATTTTTATTTCGTTAATTTACTAAGTCAAAAACACTAGAATCTGACCACAAAAGCGACATTTTAGCTAAAAATACTTTTAGCTATTCTATAATATGAGTAAGACTATTGAAGATATGTGTAAAATAGTTACACTTTCTTTTGTCTTTGATAAATTAAAGAAATATCAAACTATTTCGTTATTTTCTTTAGGTAATCTGACTCTAAAACATGCTCCATTGTCTTGATTACATGCTTCAAGCACACCTCGTAGATGATCTTCTATAATCATCTTGCTCATATAGAGTCCGAGTCCTGTTCCAGTTTTTTCATCTTTTGTCGTAAAATATGGATAAAATATTTTGGGTAAAATTTCCTTATCAATACCACCAGCATTATCACATATTTCAGCATTAACATATTGCTCGTCCTCGTAAATTTTAATTTCTATACGTGCATTATCTATGTTCTTGGTTGTCAATACATCTTTAGCATTATTAAGAATGTTGACAAATACTTGCATTAATTCTCTATGATATGCATCTACTTTAGGTACCGTAGTATATGACTTTTTGAAGATGATTTTCTTATTTTTAAAACTATCTTTAATCATTGCATAAGTCTCTTCAAGTACATTCTCTACTTTTATTTTAGTAACAGCTTTATCTGGTTTAAAAAAGTTTCTAAAATCGTCAATCGTTTTTGAAAGATGCTGGGTATGTATAAGGATATTGTTTGCATATATTTTTGCTTTTTCGGTATTAAAGTCATCAAGTTCAATATCAACCAACATATTATTTATATCCATAGAAATAACGGAAATAGGTTGTCTCCATTGATGTGCGATCATTCCTATCATCTCCCCCATTGCTGCGTGGCGAGATTGGACTATCATTAGTTTGTCTTTTTTCTTTTCATCGGTTATATCTAAAGCTGTAACAGTAATACCCAAGGAGTGATTGTTTGGATCTAGTGGTGTTCCACTGAGTAAAATATCGATAATATTACCATTCTTGCAAAGAAATTGAGTCTCAATTGTGCCCGTACCATATTTTGTAGCTAGCCTAGTGCCTTCTTCTCCTGCTACTTGGTATGATATATCATCTTGATAAAGTATTCTTGAGCTTTGATTGACAAGTTCTTCTTTACTATACCCTGTCATTTGACAAAACTTTTCATTGACTTCTTTAAAAATACGATTTGATAAAAATCCAATACCTATAGGAGCTGAACGAAAGATACTATGAATTTGAGCAACACTACTTTCTAAGGCAATCTCCGTCTTTTTTATTTCAGTAATATCTCTCCAAGTTGCAATTGAATAAAGAATATTTCCCTCTTCATTTCTAACGGCATTTGCATTAAGTGTAATAGATATAGGTGTGCCATTTTTTCGTTTTACTTTTAATTGTACATTTTTCACAACACCTGTAGTTTTAAAAGTACTAAATGCCTCTTTGACAATTTGGAGATTATCTTCATGATAGAGATTGAAGACAGAGTATCCTATCACTTCATCTCTTTTATAACCTAACGTTTTAAGTAGTGTGTCATTACAAAAATTTACTGTAGCATCTTTAGCAGAAACAGAAAGATGCATATCAGGTGAATTGTGAAACAAACTGTAAAATTTTGCTTCAGATTTATGGAGTTCAAGCAGTGCACGTTGTTGCTCAGAGACATCTGTATGAAATCCAATCATCCGAATAGGTTGATCGTTGTTATCGTAGATAGTTTGCCCTTTACTTAATATCCACACCCAATGTCCATCTTTGTGTTTCATTCTAAAAGTAATTTCATACATCTCTGTATGTTGTAATTTTGCTGCTAATATTTTTTGCTCTGCTTGGACTAGATCGTCAGGATGCACTAGATTACTCCACGTTTCATATGTATTGGAGAGTTCATTCCCTTTATAACCTAGGATTGCTTTCCATTGTGGTGCATAATAGACTTCGTTTGTTATCAAATCCCAATCCCATAGACCTGCTTGTGTGGCATTGATTGCAAGTGTGAGCTGTTCTCTCTCTTTATCTAAAACCTTTTCAATTATTTTTTTATTTTTTTGTATAAAATAAATAAAGATAAACATTCCAATATTTAGAAGAAAAAAGATTGTAATGATCTGTATAAAAGATTTATGTCTATTATCTAATGTATCGTGCATCTTTTGATTTATTTGTGCAATAGCACTATCAATAAGTGTTAAATTCTCTTTAAATAAAACGTCAAACTTTTGGTCTGTAGCACTACCTGTTTTGCGTTTTACAATATTATATAAGCGTTTTTTTACCATCTCTTCTAAGAGAATAAGTTTACTTGTGATTGCTTTAAGATTAGGAATATTCTTTTTATATTTTTTTGAAAATTTTTTAAATCTTTGGTGTGCAAATGGTGTTAAAATATCTTTATTTACATCGATCAATTTATCACCACCCGTAGACTCTTCTAGCCAAAGGTGCCCCTCTGTGATATCATTACGAAGTGTTGTCATTTCTTGTTCTAAGAGGATGTACTCTTTTGTAGATTTTTCCCACGCAAAGTTGGTCATAATAAGCATAGTAAAACTTATGATAGATAAGAATATTATTGCTAAAGTAGGAAAATTATTTTTCCATTTGTCCATATGCTTATACCTTTATATATTTATGGACATAAGATCGACTATTTTAATTATTTATTGATATATATTTAATATTTTTCATTTTAAAAAGTATAAATACAGATAAAAAAGAGTAAAAATGGTGGCCACGATTGGACTTGAACCAACGACCACTACCATGTCAAGGTAGTGCTCTACCAACTGAGCTACGCGACCATTCTATAAAATTTAGGATGAGATGATATCACAATATTCTTAATGTAAACATAGTGTTACTTTATGACACTAAATGATAAAAATAGTAATCTTAAGTGTTACTTTTTTACACCTAAATAATAATTTTTCATAATGATTATGATAGCATGTTTGCTTAGAGGGGCGAATACATTTTACGAAAGAGAGGCAGTGAATGAATGACACAAACACAGTTTCGACGGATGTACTGATAGTCGGCGGAGGTCCTGCGGGCTTAAGTACGGCAATCTATCTGGCGAATGTGCTAAACGACAAAGGGCATAATGGGAGAATTCTACTAGTTGAAAAAGGCGAATCAATTGGTAGTCATATACTTTCAGGTGCGGTAATCAAACCCGAAGTTTTTGAAGAACTTCTTCCTTATATAGGAACAGAAGATATACCGTTTGATAGTGAAGTAACAAAAGATACAACAGTTTTTCTTACTGGTAATGACTCTTATGATTTACCATTTCATCCCCCATATATGAACAATATGGGTAATCAAATTGCATCTTTAGCACAAGTCTGCAAGTATTTAGCGGGGGTAGCTGAAAAAAAAGGTGTTGAAATCTACACAGGTTTTGCGGTAGATGAACTTCTTTATGATGAAGAAGGAAAAGTATGTGGTGCAAAAACCAAAGATACTGGCGTTGATCACCATGGAAAAAAATTAGCGAACTTTGAAGAAGGCACTTCTATAGAAGCAAAGATCACTATTTTAGCAGAAGGTACGAGAGGAAGTTTAACAAAAACACTTATCAAAGAGAAGAATTTAGATAGTGGTAAAAATGCTCAAATTTATTCATTAGGTGTTAAAGAGCTTTGGAAAGTTTCTGAAGGAAGTATCGAAGCTGGACAAGTTTTTCATACAGCGGGATATCCGCTTCAAGATGGTGAAGAGTTTGGTGGCGGCTTTATCTATGGACTTAGTGATAACCGTGTGGCACTTGGACTTGTTGTTGGACTTGATTATAAAGATTCAACTTTTGATATACATGGAGCGATGCAAGTTTGGAAACAGCATCCCTTTGTAAGTAAAATTCTTGAAGGTGGAAATATCTTAGAATTTGGTGCAAAAACACTTCCAGAAGGTGGCTATAACTCAATTATTAAACATTATGGTGATGGCTTTCTAGTTGTAGGAGACAGTGCTGGTATGCTTGCAACTGCAAGTCTTAAAGGTGTGCATCTAGCAGTACAATCAGGTATTAATGCAGCAAAAAGTGCGGCAAAAGCACTCATCAAAGATGATACAAGTGAGGCGGAACTTAGTTCTGTACAAAAGCTTTTTGAAAATTCACGTCTTCAAAAAGAGCTTTATCCTGTAAGAAATTTTAGACAATCATTTAACAACGGTATGATTTCTGGAGCCTTAAGATTTGGTGTACAGCTTATCACAAAAGGTGCGTGCTTAACTGGAGATATTGAGACAGAACTTGATAATGAAACGTTGAGAAAATTAAGTGAAAAAAGTGAGAAAAAAAGTTTTGCTGAACGTTTTGCCGGAAAACTAGAATTTGATAAAAAACTTACTTTTGACAAAGTAACCGACGTCTTTTACTCAAAAGCAAACCATGATGAAGAACAAATCTGTCATCTTGTTGTAGATGATGTCAAGATGAAACAAAACATAGCCGAATATGGTGCTCCATGTCAGCATTTTTGTCCAGCAGAAGTATATGAACTTCACACGGATAAAGCAGGACATCAAGAGCTTCGTATCCATGCTGAAAACTGCGTGCATTGTAAAACATGCGATATCAAATCTCCTAACGATGCGATACTTTGGATTACACCTTATGGTGGCGATGGTCCTCAATATGATTATATGTAGCAAAGGAGATTTAATATGGCTTTAACAATTATTAGTTTAATGAAACAGGTACCTCTTCCGAGCGAAATGCGTATGGGAGATGATGGTTTGATGGATAGAACAAAAGCAAAATCTATCATAAATATCGATTGTTCATTTGGATTAGAAGCGGGACTACAACTCAAAGCACAAAATCCAGATGCAAAACTTATTGTTTGTTCTATGGGACCACCATCTTTTGATGTTTCTTTAAAAACAGCACTTTCTATGGGTTATGATGAAGCATATTTACTTTCAGATAGAAGATTGGGTGGTAGTGATACTTATGCAACTGGTTTAGCCATTGCAACGATGCTTAAACATTTAGGATATACAAAAGATTCAAAAGAGCCTTTTGTTATCGTAGCAGGCCGCCAAACTAGTGATGGAGATACTGCTCATGTTCCTTCACAAGTAGCTGAAAATATGGGAATTCCACAAGCTACATTTATTGAAACAGCTGAGTCTAAAGATGGCAATATTATTGCAAAGCGTATCATAGAAGGTGGTTATCAGATGATGCAACTTCCTATGCCATGTGCCCTTTCTTTGACTCCAACTGGTATTCCTCCAAGAAGACCAACACTTAAAGGTGCTATCAAAGCAAGAAACAGTGAAGTTACGGTTTTTAATATTGATGATGTTGGACTTGATGATGAAAATATTGGTCTAAGTGGTTCTCCTACGATTGTTGCAAAAGTGCAAAATATCGTTAGTGAGCGTGCACCGATTGTCATGAGTCAAGGCTCAAGTGAGAGTGCTTTAGTCGCTGATATGATGAAAAATATCAAAGCTGGTAAAACGGTAGTAGAAGCAGCAGAGAAAAAAGAGAAAAAAGGAAGAAAAAGACCTGATTATGAAGTCACGGATTTTAGAGATGGATCATCTGGAATTTTAACATGGGCAGAAGTTGCCAATGGAAAAGTTACGCGACCGTCATATGAGCTTTTAACACCTTCACGAGAGTTAGCAGAAAAACTTGGAAATGATACCAAAGTGACAACACTTCTTATCGGAGCAAAAGGTGTTAAAGAACATGCACAAAGCTTGATAGAGCATGGAAGTGATGAGGTTATTGTAGTAGAAGATAAGAGGCTTGATGAGTATTTGGTACTTCCTTTTGCATCAATCTTTGAGCAAGTTATTAAAGAGCGAAAACCTGAAATTGCACTTTTTGCGGCATCTACAGCAGGGCGTGAATTAGCTCCTAGAATTGGTGTTAAAACACACGGTGGTGTAACAGCAGATTGTACTGCACTTGAGATTGGTGAGCATATCGATAGAAAGAAAAAGACAATTTTTGCTCCAATTTTAGAGTCTCGTCGTCCAACTTATGGAGAGAGTAAACTTGCAACAATTTTAGGTTTTGTCTGCCCTCAAATATCTACAGCTCGTGCTGGAACATTTGAAGTACCGACACCTGATGCAAAGCGTAAGGGAATTATTACAGATTTTAAACCAAAACTAGCCAAAGCAGATTTTGTGGCTGAAATATTAGAAACTGTAAGAGGCGAGGGTGGTTTACAAAATCTATTTGAAGCTGATATCATTGTTGCAGGTGGTCGTCCTGCTGGTGAAATAGATGGATTAAATCTTGTACAGCAGTTAGTTGAAGCACTTAAAGAACAAGGTGTAAATGCAGAGTGGGCAGCAAGTCGTCCTGCCGTTGACGGTGGATATGCAGAGTATGCAAGACAAGTAGGACAAACAGGAAAAACTGTACGACCAAAAGTCTATATCTCAGCAGCAATTTCTGGAGCAATTCAGCATATCGCAGGAATGAAAGAGTCAGAGATGATTGTTTCCATCGATAGCAATACCAAAGCAACAATTTTTCAAAATGCAGATTTTGGAATCGTTGGAACCTATCAAGATGTTATGCCAGAGTTAATCGAAAAAGTCAAAGGTGGTTTTACTTTCGGAATAGAGCCTAAAAAAGCATAAACTAAAGGAGTACATATGGTTGGAAGAAAAGTAGGAATAGTAGGAGCAGGTGCGGTAGGCGCATCTGCTGCATTTTCGTTGGTGATGCTAGGTACTTGTCATGAGGTTATGCTTTTTGATATTGCGCCTGGTGTTGCTACTGGTAAAGCTATAGATATAGGACAAGCAGCGGTATATTCTCCAAGAGGTACTATTGTAACAGCTGCTGAAAAACCAGAGGATATGAAAGACTGTGATATCGTTGTTATCACAGCTGGTGTTCCTAGAAAAAGTGATATGACAAGAGCTGATCTTTTAAATATTAATGCAAAAATTGTTTCACAAGTTGTTGATAATATTAAGAAAAATTCTCCAAATGCAATCATTCTTTGTGTATCAAATCCTTTAGATGTTATGACTTATGTTGTGCATAAACTAACTGGATGGGATAGAAATAGAGTGATTGGTATGGCGGGAGCATTAGATGGTGCTAGAATGATTTATCAAATTCAACAGAAAGTAGGATTTGGTTATGGAAGGACTAGAGCTTTGGTTATTGGAGATCA
>JADGDK010000009.1:27302-48260 GCA_016744895.1 Campylobacterales bacterium
GGTCAAAATATGATTCCTTATCCTGAGGTTTCAGCAGTTGGCGGTGTTCCTTTAAATCAAATTATTGATTCAAGTGAAATGGAAGAGATAAAACAAAAGACTAGAGATGGCGGCGCAGAGATTGTTAGTCATCTTAAAACTTCAGGTTATTATGCACCAGGTAGATCAATTGCTGTTATGGTAGAAGCAATTCTTGATGATGCAAAAATCGTTATGCCTTCTTCTGTACTGTTAGATGGTGAATATGGTTATAAAGATGTAACTTTAGGAGTCCCTGTAGTGTTAGGTGCAAAAGGTGTTGAAAAGATTATTGAGCTTGACCTTGATGATGAAATGAAGGCAAAACTTGATGTATCGATGAACTCTATAAAAGAGGGTATTGATATACTTAAAGATGAAGGTTTTTTTAACGCATAAGCGTTGTATCGGGTTTATCCGATACAACTTTTGTCACTAATCTTTGTTTTTGAAACTCATCCACAGGATGATAACAACACCCAAATCAATCATAACATCAGCAAAATTGAAAATTGCAAAATCAAATCCACAATGCCAATAGACATAATCAACTACACCCTCTTGTAAAAATCTATCAAGAAGATTGCTCACACCTCCACCGAGTATCAACCCCAGTGCTAAAGCATACTCTTGAAGTAGCTTTTTTTCCAAAAATACATACGTAAAAACACCACCTATGAGTGCAATTTGGATAAATTTTAGGTAAGGTCCTAAAAAGGCAAACATAGAAAATGCTACACCTTTATTAAATGTAAGGTTTAGTGAGATGCACGAGCTATTCCAATCAAAGCCATTTAGAAAAATAGCTTTAATAATTTGGTCGATAATAAAGACAGCGATAAAAGTGCCAAAAAAAGCTTTATATGTTTTATCCATTTAACTTCTTGCCAAAAAATTCTAGAAGTTCGTCCATTCTTTTATGTACAAGTGGACCATCTTTGCCTTCAAGAAGTATTCTTAAGAGGTTTTCTGTTCCTGAATATCTAATAAGTGGTCTAATATGTTCAGCTTCTAAATTTTTAAGAATGTCTGCATATCCTTCAATTTTATCAAGAGGTGTTTTTTTCTTAATTTTGATGTTCTCAAGTAGTTGAGGGTAGAGCTCAAATGGATTTAAAACTTCACTAGCTTTTGTACCACTTTTAATAATAAAAGCAACCACTTGAAGGGCAGCTGCTAATGCATCACCTGTTTTAGCATAATCTCGAAGGATTACATGTCCACTTTGTTCACCACCAAAATTTAAACCCTCTTTTTGCATAATTTCTAATACATACTTATCGCCAACATTAGATCTATAAAGGTTGATTTTTTTCTGGGTTAAAAAATCTTCAAGAGCTTGGTTACTCATTACTGTTGCAACTACTCCGTTGTTAGCAAGCTCATCTTGTTGTTTAAGATGACATGCAAGCACACCTAAAAGCTTATCTCCATCTGTAATGTTACCTTTTTCATCTACAACTACAATTCTATCAGCATCACCATCAAAGGCAAAACCAATGTCTGCTCTTAATCGTCTAACTTCATCACCTAGTTGATCTGGATGGAGAGCTCCACATCCTTCATTGATATTTCTTCCATCAGGTGCGTCATTCATTAAAATAACATCAGCGCCTAACTCTCTAAATACAGTAGGTGCTACTCTATAAGCTGCGCCGTTTGCAACATCTAAAACAACTCTTAATCCATGTAGTGTCATTGATTTTGGAAGTGAATTTTTAATATGTACAATATATCTTCCAATAACATCATCAATTCTTTTAGTTTGTCCAATATTTAAATGTGTAGCTTGGCTGGAAGCAATAAGTGCATCATCGTGATATATAGCTTCGATTTCTGCTTCTATTTTTTCATTTAATTTATTACCGCGTTTATCAAAAAACTTGATTCCATTATCTTCATATGAGTTGTGACTAGCACTGATCATAATACCAGCATCACATCTTAAGTCTTCAGTTAAAAAAGCAATTGCAGGTGTTGGCATAGGCCCGATTTGTCTTACGTCAAAACCAACAGCAGCCAAACCAGATATAAGTGCATTTTCAATCATATAACCACTTTTTCGAGTATCTTTACCTACTAAAATCTTATTTGTTACTGCAGTTTTTTTAAAATAGATTCCTGCTGCCATTGCAAGCCTCATAGCGACTTCAGCAGTTAACTTAACACCTGCCATTCCTCTTACGCCATCTGTTCCAAAAAGTTCCATATCAATTTGCCTTTTTATTTAATATACTGAATTTTATTCATTAGTATATATCGACAGTTATTAAACTTTTATTAACCGAAGTCTAGTTTTGCTGATAAAATACTTAATTTAAGTGAATTTTTAGAATCTTTTCAATATAATCGCCTACAAAAATTTTCACAAGGGCAAGATAATGGCAAACCATGCATCTGCATTAAAAAGAGCAAGACAGACTATAAAAAGAACTGAGAGAAACAGATTTTATAAAACAAGAATTAAAAATATTACTAGAGCAGTTAAAGAAGCTGTAGAAGCTGGTGATAGTGCAAAAGCTGCTGAAGCGTTCAAAGAAGCGAACAAAAACTTTCACGCATACGTAACAAAAGGTGTTTTAAAGAAAAACACAGCAGCTAGAAAAGTAAGCAGACTTTCTAAACTTGTAAAATCAATTAGTGATAAAGCTGCGTAAGCAGTTTTATTCACAACCCCTTCATAGGCATCTATTATGCTAAAATCAAAACTCCAACCATTTCTCGATCGTTATAATGAGATAAGTGAGTTACTTTGTGCTCCTGAAATCACAAGTGATATCAAAAGAATGACGGAATTATCAAAAGAGCAATCTCATATCGAGCCTGTCAAAGAGAAGGCTGAAGAGTATCTTGAAGTATGTCAAAATATTGAAGATAACAAAGAGATGCTTGAAGATAAAGAGCTTGGAGAGTTAGCAAAAGAAGAACTCAAAGAGTTAGAGCCCCGAAAAATTGAGATTGAAGAAGAGATCAAAATTCTTATGCTTCCTCGTGATCCAAATGATGATAGAAATATTTATCTAGAGATGCGTGCAGGAACAGGTGGTGATGAAGCTGCTCTTTTTGTAGGTGATCTTTTCAAAGCTTATGTACGATATGCAGAAGCAAATGGCTGGAAAGTAGAGATCATGAACTCATCTGAGGGAACAGTTGATGGCTATAAAGAGATGATTGCACTTATCAAAGGTGAGGGCGCATATAGCAAACTTAAACACGAAGGTGGAGTGCATAGAGTTCAAAGAGTCCCCGCTACAGAATCTCAAGGACGTGTACATACATCTGCAATCACTGTCGCAGTGATGCCAGAAGTGGATGATGTTGAAATTGATATTGATGAAGGTGATCTGAAAATTGATACGATGAGAGCTTCTGGATGTGGTGGACAGTCAGTAAATACTACTGATAGTGCGATTCGTATTACGCATCTTCCAACGGGTCTGGTTGTAACCAATCAAGATCAAAAGTCACAACATAAAAATAGAGAAAAAGCGATGAAAGTTCTCAAAGCAAGACTTTATGATCATGAGATGCAAAAACAACTTGATGAAAATTCAGCTGATCGAAAATCTCAAGTAGGTTCAGGTGATAGATCTGCAAGAATTAGAACTTATAACTATCCACAAAATAGAATTTCTGATCATAGAATAAACTTAACACTTTATCGGCTAGATGCGATTATGGAAGGTGGTTTGTTTGATGAAATTATCGATCCACTTATCCAACATAACCAAACTGAGATGATGACTGCAGCTGGATTTTAATCCAGCTGCAAGTTGTCAAATCCATCATATTTTTCAAAAGAGAGTAGATACAAACTCTTCAATAAGCTTTCTGGCGCAATATTACTTAACTCCTCAAAAACACTATTTTGAATGGCTTCATTTGTTTGATTTTGAATTACATCATTTAAAACAGTTGGTAAAATTTCACAAATCTTTTTAAAAGCATCAATTTCACCTGTTACTAATGTGTAAAATTTGTCTATTGAAATACGTCGTATGTTATCATGGTTATATTGTTCTCCATTTATGCTAATTTTCCAAGGTATATTTTGTGAATTTTTAGCAATGATTTCAACAAGCATACATGTAATATCCGCACCTTGTAAAATTTTATGTTGCATTGCAATATAAGTTTTTTGAGCAGAAGATGAGTTCATTGTATTGTGTTTATTTTTCATCTCTACAAAGATTTTTAGATTTTCATTGATTAAGTCAAAGCCTTGTTTTGGAACTTTCCAATTTCCTTTAAAATATTTAAAAATATTCTGATGAAAATACCCTATATGATTTGTATTGGATTTGTCTATTTGTCGTATTATTTCACTCTCAATAATCTCTTCTAAACTCTTATCATACACTTTTGAGTCAAAAGTAAGTTTTATAGGATCAATTAGATTTTTATTAAATTTTTTCAAATCGATACTAAAACGATATTTTTCAACTGTTTCTTTTACATGGCTATAAAGGTCATCATCAGAGATGAAAGATAAATTATAGTTGTTTGTCATTATGAATACTTTCTAGTAAATTTACTAAAGTTTTTCCTACTGCGTGTGCAAGATTAACTGGAACGGCATTTCCTATTTGTTTATATTGCTGATTTGCTGATCCTTCAAATATCCATTCATCAGGGAATGTTTGAATTCGTGCATATTCTCTTACTTCAAAGGGTCTAGTTTCTTCGGGATGACAGCGTTCAGTCTGTTTTTGTGCTGGTGAACATGTGAGTGTTAAGCATGGTTCATCCCACGCAATACGCCTTGCAATTCCTGTTTTTCCCCCACCCAAGTAAAAACTTTTTTGCATATACTCTTTTTGAATTTCCAATGGTAAATCACGCCAATAACCACCTGCTGGTATCATCTCTAAAACTCTCTTTTTCTTTTCAGGATATTTTTGACCTATAGAAGAAGGTACATCGCAATGATATAAATCCCCTTTTTTCAAGGCATCTTTAAGATTATATACTTTACTTTTCGGTTCTGGCCAGACAAGAGAGGCAACGGGTTGATACTCTTTTTTAACCCCAATGATAAATATACGTTCTCTTTTTTGAGGAACATCATGATGGATTGCTTTTAGTAATTTTGGCTCATATACGTGATAACCTAATTCTTCAAACACTGAGATAATCGTTTTTATTGTTTCACCTTTTTCATGTGAGAGAAGCCCCCTTACATTTTCAGCTAAAAAAACCTTTGCGTTACTCTCTTTAAGCACTCTAGCAAATTCGTAAAAAAGTGTACCTCTTGTATCTTCCAGACCTCTTTTTTTACCAGCATAAGAGAAAGCTTGACATGGAAATCCACCTGTTACTAAGTCTATGCCTTCAAAAGGTGTAAAATCAATATTTTTGATGTCAGAGCAAGCAACATTCCATAAGGGACGATTTTTTTTCAATGTAGCAGAAGCATATTTATCTATTTCATTGAGTAAAAGGTGAGAAATGCCCGCTTGTTCGAGTCCAAGAGCCAAGCCACCAGCCCCTGCAAAGAGTTCAATGCTACTGTATGAAGAAGATTTAGTGATATTTGGCGCTTTACTCAATGGCTATCCTTTGGGAAAATTATAGCTTATCATGACATAAAAAACTATATATTTTTTAAAATATGACATTTTGAAATGTCAAAGTAAAAAAGAACTTCCCAATCCAATAATCCCACCAAATACGCCACCCCAAACAACTAACCATCCAAGATGTTCACGCATCAAATCTTGCATCATCTCTTTGACCATTTTAGGGGAGAGTTCATCTAGTCTTTTCTCTACGATTTTTTCGATAGATTCTATCAAGTCATCACTCAAAGAGGAGTGTTGCAGATGATGATCCATTTGTGCTTTAAAAGTATCACTACTGACGATTTTTGTTACTGCTGATTTTAGTTTTCCACTAAATGGTTCACGTAAGTTTTCTAATGCTGCCTCTCCACCAAACATGTTAAGCATATTTCCAAATTGTGACTCCATAACTGTTTTGCTCAGTGCGTCAAACGCAGGTGAAAAATCTGCACTTTGAACTAGAGGTGCAAGATCTATCTTTTGTTCTTCTTTGGCAAAAAAGTTGTTGAGTTGTTCACGGGTGAAAAATTGTTGCATCATCATATCTTTGATCGCTTTTTTAAAGGCTTCAAATTTTAGTTCTATCACACCTGAACCATAAAAAAATGGTACTTTTTCAAAAAGCATATGAATGGCGATATGATTTGTTAATGCACCTGATAGGGCAAACAATCCTGTATAAAGTACAGCATTTGAGAAATTTTGAGGTATTACAAACGAGAGTAAAATTATAATGACAGCGATGGTGTTGGTTAAAAGGCTTTTTGATATATTCATGAGAGTATTTTATAGAATTTAGTTTAAAATACCCTCATGAATTATCGTGAAATGTGTTATGACTGTAACCGACCCCAAAGCTCTTGTTTATGTAAAGATATCACGCCTATAAAGACAAATACCAAGTTTGTGATTTTGATGCATCCCAAAGAGTTTAAATATATTAAAAATAATACGGGGCGCTTGACTTACTTATCTTTAAAGAATTCAGAACTTTTTGTAGGTATTGACTTTTCAAAGCATCGTAAAGTAAATAGTTTGATACATGATGAAAAAAACTATTGCACGATACTTTACCCTTCAAAAGAGAGTATCTGTATAAATAAAGAAGCATTAGATATAGGTAATAAACAATTAGTCGTATTTATCATAGATGCGACGTGGGATAGTGCCAAGCCGATATTGAGACGGAGTAAAAATCTTCACAACCTTTCTAAAATCTCATTTACACATACTAAAACTTCAGCGTATCAATTTAAACGACAACCTTTTGATGAAGCTTTATCTACTATGGAGTCTACTTTATGTGTGTTGGAAATATTAGAAAACCAAGGTATCGAATCGATATCAAAGCCTGCACTTTCAACATTTTTAAACCCTTTTGAAAAGATGGTGAAATTTCAAATGGAGTTTAAGAGTGCAAATCCAAGATATAGGAGTGACGATGGCAGATAAGTATTCTTTAAAAGATGCGTTATTTAATACGGAAAAAGTAGCAAAAATTGCTTTAGAAATTAAATCTGTATTTAGTAGTTTTGAGCAAGAAAAGTTTGAAAAAGAGGTTGTGGAAAAATTCCCAGACCTTGAGTTAAAAGAGTGCATTTATCATATACGAGAAATGTTTGTAAAATACCTTCCAGATGATTTCAAAGAGGCAACAACAGTTCTTTTAGAGGCTTTACCACCTGCACTGGATGAAACAAAAGTTGATGATGATTTTGGGGACTTTATCTACGCTCCATATAGTGACTATATAGCAACCTACGGATGCAAACATGAGTATTTAGAGTTTTCACTAGATGCTTTGGGTGAGATCACCAAACGGTTTTCTGTTGAATTTTCGATACGGGATTTTATCAATCACTTTCCCAAAGAGAGTTATACCAAGTTAGATGATTGGTCACTATCAAAAAATTACCACCAAAGGAGGCTCGCTTCTGAAGGATTGCGTCTCAAACTTCCATGGGCTAAAAGTATCAACATTGATTATCATGATAATCTTCCAATCCTTGCTAACCTCTATCATGATAAAACCCGTTTTGTAACACGTTCTGTAGCAAATCATTTAAATGATATTTCTAAAATTGATCCGACATTTGTACTTGATACTTTAGACACATGGAAAAGATTAGAAAAACAAGATGTAAAAGAGATGGAGTTTATCATCAACCATGCTTTACGCACTCTTGTCAAAAGTGGGCATGAAGAGACACTTACATTTTTAGGATATCGCCCAAATCCACTGATCGAAATTCAAAACTTTAAACTCGCTTCAGAAGTGATTACTATCGGTGAAGCTTTGGAGTTTTCTTTTGATTTGAAAGCAGAAAAAGATGAGGGATTAATTGTCGATTATATTATTTATTTTTGTACCAAGGTTGGAAAGATGAGTCCTAAGGTGCATAAAATAAAGAAGCTAAAACTTCAAAAATCTGAGTTGATTACTGTCTCTAAAAAGCACCTCTTTAAAGCCAACATGACAACACGAAAGCTTTACCCTGGTCAGCATAAAGTAGAGTTACAAATCAATGGAAAAATATACGCAAGTCAGAATTTTCAACTTATTTAGTGTGTAGTTTTTGATATACTTTTACAAAGGAAAAAAATGAATTTTACAGACTTGTCCCCAAAAGATAAAAAACAACTCCATGAAGAGATTGTATCACATGCTCATAATATAGGTGGAGAAAATGTTTTTCTTCAAATGGTTGAAGATATTAGAGAAGCTGGCATGATACTACTTTTAGAGAAGTCAACAGCATTTCGTTTTAATGGCGGAAATATAAATTGGAGTAAATCAATCTATAAAGATACACTTACATTGCTTCTTGAAGCATTAAAAAGTGATGGTGATATGTTTGAGGGGCTTAAAGTAAAGAAACAGAAGTCTATGTTAAATATGCTCAAAACTCTAAAGCCTGTTATCATAAGAGTGAAACCAAAAAACATGAAAGATGGAGAGGGATTTACACTTTCCATTGTAGAGACGGACATTAAAGATAAAGCAACTATTTCATTGATGTTTAGAATTATCTTCTTTGAACCTATAGGTTTTACAAAAGAAGCATTGGCTTACGAGGGTGAATAGCCAAGAGCATGATTTTTTTGCTGAGGAGTTTAAAGATCTTGATTTAACTTCTAACGAGATCATTGGAAAAGATTTTGATGATTGTAGTTTTGAAGATTGTAATTTTAGTCATATCTCATTTAAACAGTGTCGGTTTGTAGGGTGTCATTTTCGACATTGTGATCTTAGTTTGATGCAAGTGTTAGATAGTAAATTTTCAGATATTGTGTTTGAAGATTGTAAGATTATCGGTGTGGATTGGACTAAAGCTTCATGGGAGAGCTTGACTATCCGTCCGATGAAGTTTCACAAATGTATACTCAATGATGCTTCTTTTTGGGGCTTAAAGCTTGAAGAGATGCAACTCAAAGAGTGTGAAGCAAAAGAGGTTGATTTTCGAGAAGCTAACCTTGAAAAAGTAGATTTTTATGCAACAGACTTTGAAAAAGCACTTTTTAGAAATAGTAATTTAAGTAAAGCAAATTTTACCCATGCACGTAACTTTGATATTGATATCAAAACTAATAATCTCAAGGGGGCAAAGTTTAGTCGATATGAAGCCGTTAGGCTTCTTATCGGCTTAGGAGTTGAATTGGTGGATTAGAGATTTACAAATCCAAAGCATATGCTTTAAGGGTTTCTAAATCTACTAGTTCTAACATCCGTTCATGTGTTGAATGGATGAATATATTTGGCGCTTTTGAATTTGCTAATGCTTCAACAAAACGAGGCCCTGAAAGGCACCAACTTTCACCTGCTTTTACACCATCAAATTTATATTGAGGTATTGGTGTGGAAAGGTCATTTCCAACTGCTTTGGAATACGCTAAAAACTCTTCTGTGGCATAGATACATACTGCATGAACTCCAGGATTTTCATCTCCTGTATTACAGCTTCCATCTCGATAAAAACCTGTAAGTGGATTTAAACTACAAGGCTCTAGTGCTGTACCTAAGACATTTAATGCAGTAGACATTTTAGCTACAGTGCCCGCCACCGCAACATCCAGACTTACCACGCTCATCCATAGAAATTTTTAACGTATCACCACTTTCTATGACTGTAAATTCATGCTTTTGACAAAAGTCTTGATTCATATCTTTTGTCATGTTGAGTGCTTGAATCAACGCATCATCTTTTGACTCGAAAGCCATATTGTTTGTATAGTCGCTTTTTTTAAAACAACCACACTCTTTTTCTACATTTACTGTGTACATTTTTATACCCTTTTATAATAAATCATTATATAAAAAAGTATTGTAACAGAGCAAAACTTAAATAGGAGTAAAGTAGTCCTATTTAAGATGAATATAAAATCATCCTAGTACCATTTTTAAATTCTTTATCTATTTTAATTTTGTAACCATTCTTTTCACAAAGTGATTTTACTATTGCCAATCCTAAACCAAAGCCACTTTTTTCTCTATTTTTACTTTGTTCGACTGTAAAATATGGATTAAATATCTTTTCTTGATATACTTTTTCGATGCCTTCACCGCTATCTTCTATTACAATGTTATGATCACGTATATAGACATGGATATATCCAACTTTTGTAAATTTAATGCTGTTTTGCAAAAGATTAATAAATACTTTTTTTAAATCCATTTTGTTAAAAAATATCTCTATGTCATCTGAAACTTCAAGTTTAAAATCAACATGATTTTGAAATTTTAAAAGAGGTATGACGTTTGTTTCTAAAAATAATTTTAAAAGTATTGTGTTTTTTTCAGACTTAACCTTAGTAGCTCTGGTAAAATCTAAAATATTGACTGTTAAATCATTTAAAAATTTTGTTTCATTTTTAAGAAGTGCTATAGTATCAGGCATATTGTCTTTGGATATCATTTCATCTTCAATCTCTTCTAAATATCCATCTATGACAGTTAACGGTGTTTTAAAATCATGAGCAAAAGAACCTATCATCAAGGAGAGTTCATCTGCATCTTTTTGTAGTTTCTTTGAGATGTAATAAGCAAGATACCCAATAATTGGTATTAAAAATAAAACCATAATGATCAACTTTGTGAACATTTTCATTCCAATGGGTTCATCAATAATTAGATAAGTGATAAAAGCAGAAAAAATTACTAAAAAGATCCCTGAAGTTAGTAATATAAAAGGTACTATAATTTTAAATCTCATCTAATTTATATCCATGTCCATGTACTGTTTTAATAATTTCTTTTTTATTATACTCATTAAGCTTTTTACGAATTTGATAAATGTGACTGTCAATACCTCGACTATCAATCATACCAAAATCATTATCATAAATTATTTGTGATAAATCAGCTCTAGAAAAAACCTTTTTTGGTGTTTGAAATAGTGTGTGAAGGATTATAAATTCACTTGGAGTAAAATCTAATTTTATACCATAAATATAGAAAACTTTTTGCTCTAAATTACATGTGATATTGTTGACACTTAAGATATCATTTGATTGGAGTTCAAAACGACGATGAAGTAATGTCTGTATCTTTACAGCCAACTCTTTTGGTGAAAAAGGTTTACTGATATAGTCATCAGCACCCAAGTTATATGCTTTTATCTTATCCTTTTGCATCTCAAGTGCTGAAACTATGATAATGAGTGTATTTTTTGAATTTTTACGAATCTCTTTTGTGACTTGAAAACCGTCCACAAATGGTAACATAATATCTACAGTCACAAGATCAAATTGAGTTTTACTTATCATCAGTAAGGCTTCTTTTCCATTTTTTGCAAAAAAAACTTTATAAAATCTTTCATTTAGCCGTCTGGCTATAAGCTTTGCAATCTCCGGTTCATCTTCAACTATAAGAATATTTGATTTCATAAACTTTTTCTAAAAAGTGGATTGAAATTTTGTGAAAAGATAGTCATCTTTTTTAACGCTGCTATGACATGCGATACAACTCTCTTCACCTTTGCTCCAAGCTTCATATTTGTTATCCTTTTTAATAAATCTTGCATAACCCCAGTTATCACCATTATGGTTATATTTAGTACTGTCTTTTATCATATACTCTACACGCTGAATTTTATCTGCTTCCAATGCAGTTGGAAATGTTGGCATTTTTTTAACACTCCATCCAACTTTTACAACTTTTGAGCCATTTGGTAGTATTTTTTTCTTGGTTTTAAATGCATTATATGCGATAGGGTTGGCTAAAATATAGCGCAGTTCATTTTTATCTGTTCTAAAATGTGTTGCAATAATTTGGTAATTTTGATATCCCTCAATCTCTTGGAAGGTTAGATTATTATCTGGCATTATGAGATTTGGTACTCTTTGGTTGTCTGTTTTATAAATATCACTTGCAAAGAGTATTGTGCTTATACTAAGTCCTAAAATTACTTTTTTCATTATAAATCCTTTTTGTTTTTATGATGATAGGGTAAGGTTCTGAAGATTTTATGAGGATTACTTTATTTTAAAAAATGTTGTTTATGTTTGGATTGTGAAGGTTCCCAAAGATATGGATATAAAAAAGTATTTTATAGAAAATAATGTGGTTGTAGAAGTAGGGGATAAAGCTTATTTTATGGGTTAGAGTACATAGTTAAAAGATATTAGTATACGTTGTTTTGTCTGTTGACATGCATAAGTAAATTTAATATCTTTCACGATATGATGAATAAATCTTAAAATAAGGGAGATAACATGAAAAAAATTATAGCAAGTTTACTTTTAGTATCATCAGTTTATGCAGAGGGTATGTTTTCAGTAGGACATAAAAACTTTGGTTTTAGTGTTGGTTCAAGTAGTGGATATGGTAATACATATACAGTTGTAGGTATTAATGCAAATTACTTTGTAACAGATAATTTATCAGTTGGTGCTGGTTATACAGGATGGTTTGGTGATGATCCAAAGATCAATGAGATAAGCATTCCTGTGACTTATTATCTTCCGACAGAGAGTACTTACAAGCCTTATGCTGGTGTGATTTATCGACATACTTTTATCGATGAACCTTATGAAGACCATGATGTATATGGTGGCCGTGTTGGTGTTGCTATCGTGACGGGAGGTAATTCTTTTATGAGTATTGGTTGGGTTCAAGAATATTATGACAATGGACAAGATGGCAGTGACTCAAGAGGATATCCTGAGATCAGTGCAGGGTTTACATTTTAGACTCTAGCTTATCTCTCTAGCCACTCTTTTAGAGAGATAAGTTGATCTAAATCTTTTGGTTCAGTTTTAATAACTTCTGCCATACTTTTGACGCCCATAGATAAGAGATACTGTAAGTTATCATCAAATGTTGCACCTTCTATCACAAAAATCTTATCTTTATGTACTTCAAACATGTATCCGCCATTTGGAATAGGGGTCATTGAAAGTGTGATCGTATAATGATCTTTGATAATGCTCTCTTTTTGTGAATACATCAAACCGATGTTATATCCCTCTTTTGCGAAACCTTTGATTGCTACAACAAGTACCTGTGTTTTTCCATCTTTTGAAGAGCTAAAGATACTAAAAATATCTTTGATAGTAGCGTATCCAGGAATTTTACAAAATATCCTTTCAAAAAAACTTGCCAACCTTGTATCCATAAAATGACCTACAAAGTATAAAATCAACATAAAGATTAAGATCACAGCTAAAAGCCATAAAAACTCATTGTGCTGAGGGTTAAAACCTATAAGATGAAAGATCTTTTCGACTAATGCATCTATCTTCTCATAAACCCATACGATGATCATGATGATCGCAGCCATAGGTAAAATCCACAATAGCCCTTTGAAAATTACTTTTACAAAATGTTGTAAAACGGTTTGGTTTTCATCTTTCATAATTATCGACTCCTCTTTTTATGTTCTATTCTATAGGATTGTTACTTAACAAATATGCTATTTTGAGTCTGTATAAAAATGTACAGACCCAAAATAGAGTTTCCTATAAACTTCGATTGTATTTCAAAACAAGGAGTTTATATGTTACAAGTTAAAGGTATCGCGAAAGCGTTTTTAGTAGGTCTAATGGCACTCTTTATGGTTTCATCACATGTATATGCAGAGGATAAGCCACTAGCTGGAAAGAATCTTGTTGTATTTGTTACCTCAGATGATGTCAATAAAGCAGGTATGGGTATGACCATAGGTATGGCAGCTTCTGCACAGGCTGGGGCAAATGTCACGATTGTTGTAGGTGCAGGTGCTACACAGTATATCCTTAAAAATGGTAAGAATAGTTACTTCAAGCCAATGGATAAACCAATCCAAGGGGTGCTAAAAGATGCAATTTCAAGTGGAGCAAATGTGTATCTATGCGGTATGTTTGCTAAAGCACAAGGGTTAAAAGATAGTGATCTTATCTCTGGTGCCAAAGTTGTAGAGGGAGCAGATATTTTTGCTAAAGTCTATGCCAAAGATGCCAGAATCATCAGTTTTTAATTTGATAAGGCCTGTATTTATAGTACAGGTCTTACCGTGAGGTATGTTATACTATGTCTATGAAATTAGAAGATTTTTATTTTTATTCACTCTTATCAGATGATGCTCAAGTTCTACTCAAGGAGAGTATCAAACCTATCTCTATGCATGAAAAATCGATACTTTACTATACTGGTGATGTTTGTACCGATGTTTTGATCATCGAAGCAGGAACTGTACGTGTCTTTTTGCAAGGAGAAAATGGAGAGATATTTACACTATACACTCTTGGGTCAGATGAAATGTGCATCATTAATACATTTTCAACCATTTTTGCCAGTGATGCACTTGCTAATGCAGAAGTACTTAGTGATCTTCAAGGATGGCTTATCAGTAAAGAGGTACTTATGAAACTACTACAAAGTGAGATGTACTATAGCAATTACGTTTTTTCACTTATCTCTGAAAATCTATCATCACTTATCAATAAGATAGAGACAATTAAATTTGCTTCTGTAAAAGAGAGACTTGAAGATTGGGTTTTTAGTCAACCATCTACGAAAATAAAAACTACACATGAAGAGATTGCCAAGCAACTTGGCACCAACCGACCTTTTGTCAGTAAGCTTCTTAAAGATATGGAAAAAGAAGATAAAGTAAAACTGCATCGTGGCACGATAGAGATACTGTAAATGGATATCTACAATTATTATCGATATAGTGACTTGATCTCAACTTCAGGATTACCAGAAGTAAAGGACTTTAACAAGATAAAAGCTGAAGGTTTTGAGATTGTGCTCAGTCTCTCTATGCCTGTAGACTCCAAAACGATAGAAAATGAAGAACTTTTACTAAGCAATCTTGGGATGACTTATATGCATATCCCCGTTGACTATTACGATCCAAAAGTCAGAGACTTTGAGGTATTTCAAAAATTTATCAATGCTTATAAAACAGAAAAACTTTGGATACACTGTACCAAAAACTATCGTGTTTCGGCATTTATCTATTTATATCATCTACTGCAAACTGATGAGGCAAAAAATGAATTGTTAAATATGTTTTGGACACCCAATGAAGTCTGGCAGACATTTATAAATGATGTGATTACATCACGGTCCATATGCTAAATTTTTAAGATTTATCTTTTCATTTTCAAAAGGTTCAACAATCGCATTGATCTCTTTGAGTTGATATTCTAGAGGAAATCCTATAGGTGAGCCTTTAGCCGTACTTTCTAAAATATAGTACTTTTTACTATTGACCCAAAGTCCTTTCATCTGAGAAATCCTTGGATCATCCAAAGCGACAATTACAAAGATATGTTCAGGTACTAAAACAAAATAAGCCTCTTTATCTAAAGCATGTAAAAGAGATATCAAAAGGTTACTCTTATCATCACAATCACCATAACCAAACGCCATCGTCTCGTGTGGTGAGTATGCAATACTATTGTGTATCTTATACTCCAATTCTGTAACGTAATCTAATACTTTAGCAACTTTACAAAATTCACTTTGACAGCCAATAGTCAGTTCTTTTGCTTTTGCATCTAGCTCTTTTGAGATTTTAACGCGGTTGGTATAAAAACCATCATCAGTACCTACTTGTCTTTTATCGACGATTATGATTGCCTGAATAACTGCATATATAAATAACATAAACATGACAACAATGATAGAAAGAGAGAGCTTTGCAGTGAATTCTGATTTCATTCTGTTAACCTATGCCTTTTAAGTAAATTAAAAATTGTGTGATTTGAGCTTATCCTATAAACACTTTGTATAGTTTACCATCAAAATTGACACACAATTCCAAACGTCTACTACTATACATACAATTTTTTTAAAATCATATATATTAATCAGAAAAGGAATCCATATGCAGTGTAATCCTACAAAAAGAGGTATTGTTTTACGACTTTTTATAGCCTCATTGCTGATCACTTATGGTGTAACCAAAGTAAATTATATAGTTTTAGTGATAGGTATGGTTCCTATCGTGAGACTTGGATTCTATTTTTTATCAAAATAGTAGAGTAGGTTCAACATAAGAAACAGGGATCATCCCTGTTTCTCAAAATATTAACTGTTAGTCGATAAACTCAACAACTTCATCAAAATCAAGTCTAAGTTGTTCAGATTGAGGATCAATTTTGTAACCAAATGGTAATACCAGAGCAACTTGATATTTTGTAGTATCTAACTCTAAAATCTCTTCTAACTTCTCTTTTTCAAAACCCTCTATAGGGCAAGAGTCGATACCGATATAAGCTGCTGCTGTCATCATGTTTGCTGCTGCAATATAACTCTGTTTTGATGTCCATGCGTAGATGTTTTCATCACTGCTGAGTGTTTTTTCAAGATGCTTCTCATAAAGTTCAAGATAAAAATCAAGTTTATCTTGAGGCATAGGGCGTCTTTGAAATCTTTCTTTAGGTTTACCGCTGGCTACTTTAGCATTTTCAATCCCTGCCAATACAATAACCAGATGTGAACATGAAGTGATTTGTACTTGATTCCAACATTCTGGACGAAGTTTGGCTTTGAGCGCTTCATTGGTGATCACCAAAAACTTCCACGCTTCCAAACCAAATGATGAAGGTGATTTTCTTCCTGTTTCTAAAATGAAATGTATATCTTCATTTGTAATCTTTTTGTTTTCATCAAACGTTTTACACGCGTGTCTAAAATCCATTGCTTTCATAAAACCATTTTGCATTTATTATCCCTTATATAATTAATGTCAAATAGTAGCAATTCTATGTACTTATGTCAATCCCTTACCTTTTTTCCAAAACATCAAACTCTGTAACACTCCACGTACAAATAAAAAGAGTACAAAACTAAACCAATAAAGATGCAATGAATGGTATGGTTTTACAAAGTAAAAAATAGCGATAAATATTACTAAAGAGAGCACAACACTATCTCGCATCGCTTTACTTGCGGTCATACCTATAAAAATTCCATCCCAAACAAATGCCATAATCCCTGCAAAACCCATGACAATTGTCCAGATGAGGTAAGGTTTTGTAGCTTCTATCAAGTCTGCTTTATCTGTATAAATACCAAGGAGCTTTTCTCCACCAAAATAGTAAATTACAGCATAAAAAAATGCTAATCCAAATCCCCAATAAAAAGAGTATTTAATCGCTTGCTCAAACTTTTCCCAGTTTTTTGCACCAAAGTATTTACCCACTAAACTCTCTGCTGCATAGGCAAAACCATCAATTCCAAATGAGATCCATGATAAAAACTGAAGTAGGATCACTGTAATAGCTAGTGCCATTTCTCCCTCTTTTGCACTTTGTGCATAAAAAAAAGCAAAGGCAAAAGTAAGCGCAACGGTACGGATGAAGATATCTTTGTTGATATTTAAAAATTTTAGAAATTTGGTTTTGTTGAAAATTGCTTCTGCTTTGAGTGCAGTGAGCCTATCTTTATAACGAAAAATCAGTATAAATGCCAACACGATACCAGAGTATTGAGCGATGAGTGTTCCATATGCGACGCCTTGTATCCCATATCCTAAGATATTTACAAAATAGTAGCTAAGCACAATATTTACCGCATTAATGAAAAGGGTAAGGATAAGAGGAATAATCGCATTTTGTACCCCAAAGAACCAGCCAAACAGTACATAAAGCGCAAGCGTTGCAGGTGCAGCGAAGATTCGTATATCAAAATAATCTCTTACCATGGAGTAGTAGCTTTGATCGATATTCATAGCAAATGAGATAAATTGGATGATAGGTTCTTGAAAAAGCATGAGTAAGAGAGAAATTCCAAAAGATAAAATCAATGCTCTTGCCAAAGTATTGGTAAGTTTATTGTTATTGTTTTCACCATAAGCTTGCGCACTCATGCCTGTGGTTCCCATACGTAGAAAACCAAAATTCCAGTAGATAAGGTTAAATATCATAGAAGCGATTCCTACCGCTGCAAGATGAAGTGAAGATTGGTGTCCCATGAGTGCTGTATCTATAGTGGAGAGTAGGGGCACTGAAATATTACTTAAAATATTTGGTATCGCTAGGCGGAGAATTTCTCTATTCATCTAAATACGCAAAAGGAGCAAAGCCCCTTTTCCTACGCTAACACTGAGTTTACTTCGGCAGTAGGCCCATGCATAGTAAACCATGCTCACTCTATTCATATTGTTGGCATCTTTAATGCGCTACTAAAGCTATGGCTAAAGCCAAGGATTACGCTTCAATACTTGTTTCAAATGCCTTTTGTACTGCACCTTTGAAGTAGATAAAATCATCTTTTATAGAGAGTGTTAACTCTTCTTTACTCGTAGGATATACTTTGGTAACTGCATCAACGTTTTTATCTTGATAAGCCGCATAAAAACATGCCGCCATGCCAGTGCCACATGCAAGTGTCTCATCTTCTACACCACGTTCATAAGTACGTACATGAATGGTTTTGTTTTCACTATCAACTTTTGCAAAGTTTACATTTGCGTTGTATTTGTTTCGCATTTCTCTTGCGATATCTTTAGAATATACTTTTAAATCATCTACAAAAGTGACCAGATGAGGAACTCCTGTATCAAAAAGCCTCCATTTAAACCCTTCTTCTACAATGATGTTATCAAGGATTTTAGGCTCAGTTAATTTTACCTCTGCTAAATCTCCCTCAACACTTGCTTCAATAGCTCCGGCAACTGTTAAAAATTTCATTTTATTTTGACATAAACCATTTGAAAATGCATAATGCGCTACGGCACGCGTACCATTTCCACACATTTCAGCATTACTCCCATCAGAGTTATAAAACTCCCACTCAAAGTCATAAGAGGCATGCGGAATAAGTACAATAAGCCCATCTGCTCCCACACCTGTCTGTCTATTGCACAGTTTTTTTGCCAATTCGTGGCGAGGTTTTTTTAAAAAGGTGTGAAAAATTACAAAGTCGTTACCACTTGCGTTATATTTGGTTATCTGCATGATTTCTCTTTTAGGTTTTTTGGTATTTTATCTAAAAATTAGAAAAAGAGGTTGAGACCCTCTTTTTGTATAATTTTATGTATGTGTTTTTGGATTTTCTAGTGATTTTTCAATTGGTAAAAATTCATTCTTGATATGATCATAATACTCTAAATCTCCATTCTCAAGATGGTAGTACCACCCTTGTACAAAGATAGTTCCCTCTTCGATTCTTTTTTGAATCGCAGGGTAGGTTAAAAGGTTTTCAATCTGTTCGATAATATTGAGCTTTTCGGTTGTACTATAGAGAAGTTTAGGATCTTTTTTTCCTACGCAAGCGAGTGCTTTGTCTTTTACAGAATCTGCAAATTTAAGCCATTTTATCACATTTGTCATCTCGATATTATCTTCAGGAATATCCAGATGTAAACTTTTACACGCACCACACTCTGTATGCCCACAAACGATAATATTTTCAACATTTAAAGCTGAAACAGCATACTCAATAGCAGCTGGAGTTGCTGATGCTTCAGAGTTTGGATCAAAAGGAGGTACAAAATTACCGATATTTCTAGCGATGAAAAGATCACCTGGTTGTGTTTGGGTTATAAAGTTTGGAGCAACTCGTGAATCACTACATGTGATAAAAAGGGTTTTAGGATGTTGCCCATTTTCTACAAGATCTTGTAGAAAATCTGAATGCTCTTGTGCATACTCACTTTTAAACTTTGTATAATTTTCGATTAACGTTTTTGTACTCATTTTGTCTCCTTAAGCTAACTATTAAAATAATTTAGAAAAATATTATAAAATATTTGAGATTAAGGTGTTATTAATAAAACTATTTTTGTCTCTTTTCTTTGATATATGTGACAAATTTTTCAACTTCTGTGTTGAGGTGCTTGAGATCTTGACAGTTATCGATGATAAAACTAGCAAGTTCTTTTTTTTCATCTATATCCATTTGCGCATCAATCCTTTTTTGTGCTTCAATAGCACTCATCTCGTCTCTATCTATCAATCTTTGAAGTTGTTGCTCTTTAGTGCAATATATCAGTACAATTTCATCTATCTCATAACTTCTTTTTTCAAAAAATAGTGGAATATCAATGATATAGGGGATGTTTTTACGCTCGCAATCAAGTGCTTGTTTTTGTATCTCATCTTTGATAAGAGGATGTAGAAGATTTTCAAGTTTTAGACGTTCATCTTTATTTGAAAAGATCAAAGTAGCAAGTTTTTTACGGTTTACCTTCCCTTCGTAAATGTATACATCACCGAAAATTTCGGCTATCTTATCTACATGTGCATCAAGCATCTGATGTGCAACTCTATCAGCATCAATGATCTTAAATCCATGTTGTTTTAACATAGTACAAACACTGCTTTTTCCAGTAGCAATTCCACCAGTGAGTGCTATAGCATTTTTAAAGGACATTGTTCAACGCATCTTTGATGTAATTTGGTAGGACAAATGAAGCTTTATGTATATTTTCATTGTAGTACTTTAAATTTTTTATATTATTAGATCTCATATCTTTTATCGGATGGTATTTTTTAGAAGCTAAGATAAAATTCCAGAGCACTCCAGGGTAGGTTAGCATCTCATAACGATAAGGCATCACGATATCAAACTCCTTTTTTAACTTTCTCAAAATAGCTTTATGTTCATCCATCGCCACAAAGTAGCTACTCCCTTGAACAGCCATCAAACCATCATCTTTTAAAACTCGATAACACTCAGCGTAAAACTCTAGCTTAAAAAGCCCAGATGCTTGGTCTTTATCATCGGTAGAATCTATTAAAATGATGTCATAACTTTTATCTGTAGAGTGGTTCATAAACTCTATACCATCAGCTATGATAAGATTTAATCTAGGGTTATCCCAATCACCTACATCTGGAAAGTATTTTTTACAAATATCGATAACTTTTGCATCTATCTCAACCATATCAACTTCAAGGGTAGGGTGTTTTAAAACCTCTCTAGCCGTACCACCATCTCCACCAC